>CANQBA010000004.1 GCA_947589545.1 uncultured Oscillospiraceae bacterium
TCCGGCTTTTCGATGATCTTTTCCATGTCAACCTTCCCCTCAGGCGACATAATATCATATTGATATTGACCCGAAAAGGTAAATGCTGTCACCGTGCGTGTGCCCCGCTGGCGCGTCCGCCCTCTCCGGGAAGACTTTTTTCGACGTTTACAAAAAATTAATTATTTTTATAATATTTTTACTTGACAACCGTTGGCCAGTGTGGTATAATCCGGGTATATTCCAAATGGAATAGGGCTTGGCCCTCCCGAATATATTTTCTACCACGTCCAACCACGCGAAAGGGGAGGCTTTGCCATGGTCTATGAGGGGAGAAGGAGCGCCGGGACAGTCCGGCGCGGAAGCAGTCAAAAAAGGCATAAAAGCCGCGGGGAATCCACCGGCGGCACGCTGTTCAAGGTGTGCCTCTGGATCTTTTTGCTGGCCGCGGCCATACGGCTTGCGTGGCCGGAGGCGGCGGACAAGATCGGCGCCAGGGCAGCCGCCCTGCTGGGGAACCCGGATCTAAGCGGCGCCGTGGAGGTCTTTTCCGACCGGGCGAACGGCGGCCAGGGGGTGTTCCAATCCCTCCGGGAGGCGGTGATCTACGCCTTTCACCCGGACGGGGACGACGCGGTTCAGACCTCCGGGGATCTGACGGACGACCCCGCCGCCTCCGACGGCGTGGGGACGGACGAACCCCAGCCGCCCCTTGACACCGCGTCGGAGACAACGGACGACCCGGTGACCGCATTCAAGGAGAGTATGGCCGCCTTCGCGTCCTACGGGATCCCCAAAAACGTGACCTATGAAAAACCGGAGATTAGTGAGACGCTGACCCTGCCCGTCAGCGGCCCTGTCACCTCCGGCTTCGGCTACCGGGAGCACCCCTCCGACGGGAAGGTGCGCTTCCACTACGGCCTGGATATCGGTGCAAAAGAGGGGAGCGAGGCCGCCGCCGCCCTGAACGGAACTGTGACGGCCGTGGGCGACAGCACCACCTACGGGCTCTATGTGATCTTAGAGCATGCCAACGGCCTGAAATCCCTGTACGCCCACCTCCAGGAGATCCTGGTATCCGACGGCGACGCTGTCACCGCCGGTCAAACCGTAGGCCTGGTGGGCTCCACCGGCAACGCCACCGGCCCTTGTCTCCACCTGGAGATAATCGTCGATGGAAGTTATGTTAACCCGTCCTATTACCTTCCTGTATGAAGACGCTTTACATAACGCAGGACAGACAAGTTGACATAACGAATGAAAATGAGAAAAGAGTTAACATAACTCACGATTTTTACAAGAAAGTTAACATAACATCAGCCCAAAATCAACGGGTTAACATAACTATTGGCTTCCTCCTGCTCCTGTCGGCGGTGACGTTCCTCTCCGGCTTCCGGCTGACTCTGGTAGTTCTCACCGCCGCGGGGGTGCACGAGCTGGGGCATTTGGCGGCCATATGGCTGTGCGGGGGGAAGGTGGAGGGCGTCCGGCTGGGGGCCTGCGGGGCGGAGATCGTGCTTTCCGGGCGGTTTTCCTATCTCCGGGACGCGCTGATCGCCCTGTCCGGGCCGCTGGCCGGGGGACTGTGCGTCTTTTTTGCCTCCGCCCTGGGCTCTCTTTGGCCCTGCGCCTTCCTCCGGGAGCTCTGCGCCGTCAGCGCCCTCTATACGGTCTTCAACCTCTTTCCCCTGGGCTCCATGGACGGAGGCAGGGCGCTCTACGCCCTTTCCGCCCACATCTTCGGACCTGATACCGCCGGCCGGATCTGTCTCATTTCCGACATTCTTTCCGCTTTGGCGCTGCTGGCCGCCGGTGCTGCCGTTCTTTTCGTGACACGGGGCAATTTTTCCGCCCTGATTTGTGCTGTTTTTGTTATAATCATGTGTTGCAAAAACCGCTGAAATAGTGTACAATTGTCCTGTCGATTATCTTGATTTCAGGCGGTTTGAACTATGGATGCTGAGCTTGAGCGGATCCTGTTGAAGGTACAGAAGCCCGCCCGGTATACCGGCGGGGAATATAACCAGATCATCAAGGACAAGGCGGAGGCGGATCTCCGCATGGCCTTCTGCTTTCCCGACACCTATGAGATCGGTATGTCCAATTTAGGCTTACAGATCCTGTACGGGGCCATCAACGCCCGGCCCGGCATGTGGTGCGAGCGGTGCTTCGCCCCCTGGGGGGACATGGAGGAGGAGCTGCGCCGGGCCCATATCCCCCTGTACGCCCTGGAGAGCGGCGACCCGCTCACGGAATTTGACGCCCTGGGCTTCTCCCTGGGCTATGAGATGGCCTATACCAGCGTTCTCAACATGCTGGATCTGGCGGGGATCCCGGTGCGGAGCGCCGACCGGAAGTCCCTGACGCCCCTTGTCTTTGCCGGCGGCACCTCCTGCGTCAACCCGGAGCCCATGGCGGATTTTCTGGATCTGTGCGCCATCGGCGAGGGGGAGGAGCTGGACGTTGAGATCCTGGAGCTCCTGCGGAGGGCCAAGCGGGAGGGCTGGGACAAGCCGCGTTTTCTCCGGGAGGCTTCCCGGATCCCCGGCGTCTACGTGCCCAGTCTCTATGAACCGGAATATAACGATGACGGTACGCTGAAATGTGTCGCCCGCCGGGAGGACGCGCCGGAGAAGGTGACAAAGCGGATCATCGAGGACATGGACAGCGCCTTTTATCCCACAAGGGCCATCGTCCCCTCCACCGAGATCGTCCACGACCGGGTGGTGCTGGAGCTGTTTCGCGGCTGTGTCCGGGGGTGCCGGTTCTGTCAGGCGGGCTTTGTGTACCGGCCGGTGCGGCGGCACAGCGTAGACTTTCTCTTAGAGAAGGCCAAAGCGGCGCTGGAGAGCTCCGGCTATGAGGAGATCACCTTGTCCAGCCTCTCCACCAGCGATTTCAAGGGCCTGCCGGAGCTGACGGACGGGCTTCTGGAGTGGTGCGAGCCCCGGAAGATCAGCCTCTCTCTGCCCTCCCTGCGGGCCGACAACTTCTCCATGTCCCTGATGGAGCGGGTGCAGAAGGTGCGCAAATCGGGCCTGACCTTCGCCCCGGAGGCGGGCAGTCAGCGCCTGCGGGACGTGATCAACAAGAACGTCACCGAGGAGGCGCTGCTCAACTCCTGCCGCATCGCCTTTGAGGGCGGCTGGAACACTTTGAAGCTTTACTTCATGCTGGGCCTGCCCACGGAGACGGACGAGGACGTTATCGCCATCGCACGGCTGGCCGAAAAGATCCTGCACACCTGGCGGGAGCACGCCGCCAACAAATCCCGGGGCGTGAAGATCACCGTCAGCACCTCCATGTTCGTGCCCAAGCCCCACACGCCCTTCCAGTGGGAGGCCCAGGTGGGGGTGGAGGAGTATTTGCGGCGCGTCAGGCTCCTGCGGGATTCCATCAACTCCCGCTCCATCGTCTACAACTGGCACGAGCCCCACGTCAGCCTCGTCGAGGCGGCGCTGTCCCGGGGCGACCGCCGGATGGGCGCGGTAATCGAGGAGGTCTGGAAAAACGGCGGCAGACTGGATTCCTGGACGGACTATTTCAGCCTGGAGCGCTGGCTGGACGCCTTTCGTGCCTGCGGGCTGGACCCGGATTTTTACGCCGCCCGGGAGCGGGGAGCGGACGAGCTCTTCCCCTGGGACGTCATCGACGTGGGGGTGAGCCGGCGGTATCTGGCCCGGGAGCGGGCGGAGGCCTGCGCCGGGCGCGTCACGCCGGACTGCCGGGTGAGGTGCATGGGTTGTGGGGCCAACTGCCTTTTGAAAAGAGGTGGGTGCGATGAATAGGATCCTGTTTGCCAAAACCGGCCGCGCCGTCTTCATCTCGCACCTGGATCTGATGCGCACCATGCAGCGGGCCTTTATCCGGGCCGGGGTGAAGATCCGGCACACCGAGGGGTTCAACCCACACCCCTATATGAATTTCGCCCTGCCCCTGTCCCTGGGCGTGGAGAGCCGGTGCGAGCTGATGGAATTCGCCCTGGAGGGGGAGACGGAGCTTTTGGCGCTGCCGGCGCGGCTCAACGCCGTTTTGCCGGAGGGGATCGAGGTGCTGGAGGCTTACGCGTCGGATACGAAATTTAAATATATCAAATGGCTTGACATAGAGGCGCATTTGTTTTACTATAATGAAGTTCAGCCGGCGGCGGAGCTGTCCGCGTTCTTCGCCCGCCCGGAGCTGGTGATGGAAAAGCGCACGAAGCGCCAGACCGCCAGCGTGGATATAAAACCCCTGATCGCGTCCCTGACGGTGGAGGGGGTCTCCCCGGGGAAAGCGCTGCTCACGGCGCGCCTTTCCGCTCAGGAGCCGTCCCTGTCCCCGGCCCAGCTGATGGAGGCCGTCCGGCAGCTGTCGCCGGAGCTGTCCCCTGATTTTGTCAGGACAAAGCGGCTGGAAGTATTCGACAAGGATATGCATATATTCAGATAAACCGCTTTGACGCGGTCAAGTCCCCAGAGAGAAAATGGAGGAAAACATCATGGCTGAAACAGCATCCAAGGTAAGAAGGATAGGCGTTCTCACCTCCGGCGGCGACGCGCCTGGCATGAACTCCGCCATTCGCGCCGTTGCCCGCACCGCCCACAGCCTGGGCGTCGAGTGCATCGGCGTCCGGCGAGGCTATCACGGCCTGATCACAGGGGATATGGAGCCGCTGACGCCCCAGGACGTCTCCGGCATCACCAGCCTTGGCGGCACCATGCTGTACACCGCCAGGAGCGCCGAATTCCGCACCCCGGAGGGGGTGCAGAGGGCCGCGGATATCTGCCGGTTCCGGGGCATCGACGGCCTTGTCTGCGTGGGCGGCGACGGCACCTTCCGGGGCGCGCTGGAGCTGTCCAAATACGGCATCAGCGTGTGCGGCATCCCCGCCACCATCGACAACGACATCGCCTGCACCAGCTACACCATCGGCTTTGACACCGCCTGCAACACCGCCATCGAGTGCATCGACAAGCTCAACGACACCATGAAGTCCCATGAGCGCTGCTCCGTGGTGGAGGTCATGGGCAACCGCGCCGGGTACCTGGCGCTCTATGTGGGCCTGGCCGTGGGCGCCTCCGCCGTTCTGGTGCCGGAGAAGCCCATCGACTATAAGCGCGACGTCATCCGTCCCATCCGGGAGGGCCAGCTCCACGGCCGCACCAACTACGCCGTGATCGTGGCCGAGGGCGCCGCCCACGCCACCGAGGTGGCCAAGATCGTGGCGGAGGAGACGGGCATGGACACCCGCGCCACCATCATCGGCCACGTCCAGCGCGGCGGCCGTCCCACCGTCCGCGACCGCGTCCTGGCGGCGGATTTCGGCTACAACGCCGTGAAGGTGCTGGCCGAGGGCATGACCAACAAGGTCATCTGCTACGACGGGCAGAAAATGTTCCCCATGGACATCGTGGAGGCCCTGCAGATGAAGAAGGATCTGGGCGAGCACAACTACAGCATGATGGAGACGCTGCGCTCCGGCATGTGATTAAAAATCAAAAAACCGCAAAAAAATTCTTGCATTTTTCAAAACATTGTGTTATTATATCAAGGCCTTTGCGGGTATGCCCTTTTTTGGGAGGCTTCACCCGCGTATCGGGGCGGTCCTATGCCGTGTGACGCGGTACGAACGCCTATCAAGAGGGGAGGAAAAACACAATGAATTTAGTCGAGACACTGAATCAGCAGTACATGAAGCCTGAGCTTCCCGAGATGAACGTGGGCGACACCGTCCGTGTCACCGTCCGTGTCAAGGAGGGCAACCGCGAGCGCACCCAGGCTTTTGAGGGTACGATCATCGCCAAGAAGCACGGCGGTATCAACGAGACTATCACCGTCCGCCGTATCTCCTACAACGTGGGCTGTGAGAAGGTCTTCCCGGTCCACTCTCCCAGCATCGTCTCCGTAGAGACTGTCCGGCGCGGCAAGGTCCGTAGGGCTAAGCTTTACTACCTGAGAGACCGCGTGGGCAAGAACGCCAAGGTCAAGGAGAGAATCTAAGTCAAAAAAAGGGGGATACGATCCCCCTTTTTTTGGTATTCTATCCGGTTTTTCCGCCGGGAAAATCCTTGTGAAGGGAAGTGAGACTGTGGCAGAGGATAAGAGGGTCGATCCGGCGGAGCCGGCGCCGAAAAAGCAAAAGCCCGCTAAAGACGAGGCGAAAATGGAGCTCTACGACTGGCTGCAGTGCATCGTCAGCGCCATCGTGGTGGGGATCCTCCTTTTCATGTTCGGCCTGCGCGTGGTCAACGTCAAGGGCCACTCCATGGAGCCCACGCTCCTGGACGCCGATATGATCCTGACCTCGAACCTTTTCTATACGCCCAAAAACGGCGACGTGGTGGTGCTGCAGACCGATTCCTACGGCCCCGAACCGCTGGTGAAGCGCGTCATCGCCACCGGCGGCCAGACCGTGGACATCGATTTTGACGCCGGCGTGGTCTACGTGGACGGCGCGGCCCTGGACGAGCCGTATATCGCCGAGCCCACCGCCGTGCGGGAGGACTTTGAAGGCCCCGTGGAGGTGCCGGAGGGGTGCCTCTTCCTCATGGGCGACAACCGCAACCGCTCCACCGACAGCCGCACCAGCTCCATCGGCATGGTGGACCAGCGGTGCGTTATCGGCAAGGTGCTTTTTGTGATCTATCCCGCCGCCTCCCCCTACGCGGGGCGGGAGCTGGGCCGGATCGGGAGCATCTACTGATGGATACGGAGATGAACATCCAGTGGTTCCCCGGCCATATGGCCAAGGCCCGCAGGATGGTGACGGATAATTTAAAGCTGGTGGACGCCGTCTGCGAGGTGGTGGACGCCCGCGTGCCCCGCTCCTCCCGCAACCCGGAGATCGACGCTCTCACCGCCGGGAAGCCCCGGCTCATCGTCTTGAATCGCGTGGATCAGGCCGACCCCGAGAAGACAAAGCTGTGGCGCGCTTATTTCCGCGCCCGGGGCTCCGGCGCGCTGGAGACGGACTGCAAATCCGGCCGGGGCGTGGCCGCCTTCTCCGGGGCCATACGGGAGCTCCTAAAGGACAAGCTGGCGGCCTACGCCGCCCGGGGACAGGCGGGGAAGCCCCTGCGGGTCATGGTGCTGGGCATCCCCAACGTGGGCAAGAGCTCCTTTATCAACCGGGTCGCCAGGCGGAAGGCCGCCGAGGCATCCGACCGGCCCGGCGTCACCCGGGGCAAGCAGTGGATCGCCGCCGGGAACGGCGTGGAGCTGCTGGACACCCCGGGCCTTCTCTGGCCCCGCTTTGAGGACAGGCTGACCGGGGAGAATTTGGCCTTCACCGGCGCCGTCCGGGACGATATCCTGGACACGGAGACGTTGGGCGCCCGCCTGTGTGAACGGCTGCGGGATCTCTACCCCCAGGCCCTTGCGGGCCGCTTCGGCATCGGGCCGGCGGAGGGAAAAACCGGCTTTGAGCTGCTGGAGGCCTGCGCCCGCCGGCGCGGCTTTCTCCTGTCCGGCGGCGAGCTGGACACGGAGCGCATGGCAAAGGTGCTTTTGGACGAATTTCGCGGCGGCAAGCTGGGCCGCCTGACGCTGGACTTCGATCCGGAGGAGAACGATGGATCTTTGGGAACATGAACGGGCGCTTTATGAGCGCGGATATACGATCCTGGCCGGGGCGGACGAGGCCGGACGCGGCCCTCTGGCGGGGCCCGTGTGCGCCGCCGCCGTCATCCTGCCCCGGGAGCTTATGATCGACGGCCTTGACGACTCCAAAAAGCTCTCGGAGAAAAAGCGGGAGGCGCTTTTTGACGTCATCCGGGAGAAGGCCCTGGCGTACAGCGTGGCCTTCGCCTCCCACCGGGAGATCGACGAGATGAACATTCTGAACGCCACGTATCTGGCTATGAACCGGGCCATCGCGGGCCTTTCGCTGACACCCGATATGACCGTCATCGACGGCAACCGGGCCTCCGGGATCGAGGCCCCCCATATTACCCTGGTGGGCGGGGACGGCAAGAGCGCCAACGTGGCCGCCGCGTCTATCCTGGCCAAGGTCACCCGTGACCGCCTCATGCGGGAGCTGGCGGAGAAGTACCCCGGCTACGGCTTTGAAAAGCACAAGGGCTACGGCACCCGGGCGCACTACGAGGCCCTGCGCAGGCTGGGGCCCTCGGAGATCCACCGGGTCACCTTTTTGAGGAAAATGCATTGAATACAAAGCTGCTGGGCCGCTGGGGCGAGGCCGCCGCGGCGGACTATCTGCGGAAAAAGGGGTATAAAATCGTGGCCTCCGGGTACCGCACCAGGCTGGGGGAGATCGACCTTATCGCCGAGAACCGCAGAACGCTGGCCTTTGTGGAGGTCAAAACGCGCCGCGACGACAGCTTCGCCCAGGCGAGGGATTCCGTCACCTGGCGCAAGCAGGGCCGGATCCTCCAGGCGGCCAGACAGTACCTGGTTTCCCACGAGACGGACAAGGAGATCCGCCTGGACGTCATCGAGGTCTACGCCCCGGAGGGGATCGACACGAAAAAAACCATCATCAACCACATTGAAAACGCCTTTACCGAGGATCGGTAAAGTTCACTGTCGAAAAAGCCCGCCAGGGCTTTTTTCCGACGTACATGCCGCCGGAAAAAAGATCGAATTTGAGTTTTTTGAAAAGCTGTGGAGGAACCATAAATTATGCGCTACATCAGCACACGCGACAACGAAACATCCGTCTCCCCGGCCCGGGCCATCGAGCAGGGCCTCAGCGCGGAGGGCGGCCTTTTTGTGCCCGCCTCCGTCCCACGGCTCCCCGACGGGGCCCTGGAGGAGCTTTGCGCCATGAACTACCGCCAGAGGGCCGTCTATGTGATGAAGCTCTTTCTGGAGGACTACCCGGTGGCGGAGCTGACGGACTTTGTGACCCGCGCCTACGGCCCCGGCGGCTTCGACACGCCCCGGGTGGCCCCGGTCAGGAGACTTGATAAAAATACCCATTTTCTGGAGCTCTGGCACGGCCCCACCTGCGCCTTCAAGGATATGGCTTTGCAGATGCTGCCGTACCTGCTCACCGCCGCCGTCCGCAAGAACGGGGAGGAGCGCCGGGTCTGCATCCTGGTGGCTACCTCCGGCGACACCGGCAAGGCGGCCCTGGAGGGCTTCGCCGACGTGGAGGGGACAAGGATCTGCGTCTTTTACCCCCGGGACGGCGTATCCGACATCCAGAAGCTCCAGATGACCAGCCAGTCCGGCGGCAACGTCCTGGTCTGCGCCGTCAACGGCAATTTTGACGACGCCCAGACTACGGTGAAGGAGATCTTCTCCGACCCGGCCCTGCGGGAGGAGCTGTCGGATCGGGGCTGGATGCTCTCCTCCGCCAACTCCATCAACTGGGGCCGGCTCCTGCCCCAGATCGTCTATTATATCTCCGCCTACTGCGACCTGGTGAACGGGCAGGAGCTCGCCCTGGGAGATCCCGTGAATTTCTGCGTCCCCACCGGCAACTTCGGGGATATCCTGGCGGGGTACTACGCCAAATGCATGGGTCTGCCCGTGGGCAAGCTCGTCTGCGCCTCCAACCGCAACGACGTGCTCACCGACTTCTTCAAGACCGGCGTCTACGACAGAAAACGGGACTTCCACACCACCGTGTCCCCCTCTATGGATATCCTGGTGTCCAGCAATCTGGAGCGGCTTCTCTACCACCTGTCCGGCGGGAACGACCGGGAGACGGCGGGGTATATGGAGGCGCTGAAAACGGCGGGGGAGTACACGGTTTCCAAAAAGATCAAGTCCGCCATGGACGCCCTCTTTGCCGCCGGGACATGCTCGGACGAGGAGACGAAGGACGCCATCCGCGGGGTCTTCACGGGGCATAACTACCTGATGGACACCCACACCGCCGTGGCCTACGGGGTGCTGGAGAAGTACCGGCGGGAGACGGGGGACGAAACGGCCGCGGTGATCGTCTCCACCGCCAGCCCCTTTAAATTCTGCGCCGCCGTGCTGGAGGCCCTGGGGAAGACGCCCGAGGGCGCGGGGCCGGAGCTCATCGGCCAGCTGGAGGACGTCAGCGGCGTCCGCGCCCCGGAGCCTCTGAAGGCCCTGGCCGGCAAGACCGCCCGGTTCACCGACAGCTATGACAAGGCGGAGCTGCCCGGTGTGGTGCGCCGGTTTTTGAAATAAGCTATGTACCCGGCGGGACGCCGGGCTTACATGGATGCTTTCGCCTCGAAGGTGCCGCAGAAGGTCTCGGCCTTGCGGATGGCGGAGTGATTTTCCACGACGATGGCGTCCGCGTGGCAGTGGCCGTCGGTGCCGTGATATTTGCAGTTGATCACGTCACAGCCCACACAGCCCAGCTTGTCGCCGTGGGTGTTTATGTTTTCGCTCATATGCTCTGCCCCTTTCTGAAAATGTCCCCTTTAGCTTTCCCGCCGCGCCTGAAAATATTCGTGGGAGGTCATTATGCTCTGGACGATCGGCGATCTGCACCTGTCCTTTGAGACGGACAAGCCCATGGATATCTTCGGCCCGGAGTGGGCCGGACACACAAAAAAGCTCCTGGAGGGCTTTGCCGATGTGGGCCCGGAGGACACCACCGTCCTCTGCGGGGATCTCACCTGGGGCATGGATATGAAAAGCTGTCTTGCGGATTTCCGGTTCATCGACGCCCTGCCGGGCCGGAAGATCATCCTCAAGGGGAACCACGACTACTGGTGGAGCACCGCCAGCGCCGCCCGGCGGTTTTTCGCGGAAAACGGCATCGGCACTGTGGAGATCCTCCACAACAACTGCTTTTTCTACGAAGACGCGGCCCTGTGCGGCACCCGGGGGTGGATGTGCCCCAACGAAAATCCCGCGCCCCACGACCGGAAGATCATGCTCCGGGAGATCGGGCGGCTGGAGGCGAGCCTCAAGACGGCGGGGGAGCGGGCGCGGAAGCTGGTTTTTCTCCACTACCCGCCCATCTTCGGAAAATTCTACGCCGAGGGCCTCATCGAGGTCATGGAGCGGTACGGCGTTCACGAGTGCTATTACGGCCATATCCACGGCGCGGGCCGGTCCGCCGCCTTCGAGGGGGAGGACCGGGGGATCCGCTATAAGCTCATATCCGCCGACCATTTACGCTTCCGCCCAATAAAAATCATGTGATTTTGTGAAAAATGTTTGCAAATCCGCCAATCTCTGCTATAATGATAAAGTTGCCCGAAAAAGAGGCATGAAGACAGGAGGAAACCAAATGAACGTCAAGGAATTTGAGAGAAAAGAGAAGAACACAGCCGAGCTCACGGTTCTTGTCACGCCCGAGGAATTTGAAGCCGCCGTGCAGAAGGCGTACCTCAAGGGCCGCGGCCGGATCCAGATCCCCGGCTTCCGTAAGGGCAAGGCCCCCCGGAAGATGATCGAAGCCATGTACGGCCAGGGCGCCTTCTATGAGGATGCCGTGGAGGCGCTGGCCCCCGAGGCCCTGGACGCCGGCATCAAGGAGAAGGAGCTGTCCACCGTGGGCCGCCCCTCCATCCTGGATTTCAACATCGGCGAGGACAAGTCTCTCTCTGTCAAGTTCCTCGTGTCCCTGTACCCCGAGGTGAAGCTGGAGGGCTACAGGGGGATAGAGGCGCCCCGTCCCGAGGTGAACGTCGCCGACGAGGACGTGGAGCGGGAGCTGGAGTCCGTCCGCCGGCAGAACGCCCGGATCGAGACGGCGGAGCGCCCCGCGCAGAACGGCGATATCGTCACCATCGATTTCGAGGGCTTTATGGACGGCAAGCCCTTTGACGGCGGCAAGGGCGAGCACCACGACCTGGAGCTGGGCTCCGGCCAGTTCATCCCCGGCTTTGAGGAGCAGCTGGTGGGCAAGTCCGCCGGCGAGGACACGGACGTCAACGTGACCTTCCCCGAGGCCTACGCCCCGGAGCTTGCCGGCAAGGACGCCACCTTCAAGGTGCACGTCAGCGAGGTGAAGTCCAAGGAGCTCCCCGCCCTGGACGACGAGTTTGCCAAGGACGTCTCCGAGTACGACACCCTGGACGAGTATAAGGCCAGCGTCAGGAACGAGCTTCTGGAGCAGCGGCGCGGCCAGGCACAGTCCGCCTTTGAGGAGGCCGTTCTGAGCCGCCTTTCCGAGAAGGTAGAGGGCGACATCCCCGATGCCATGATCGACGACCAGGTGGATCAGATGATGAGCAATTTCCGCTACAATCTGGCCTCCCAGGGCTGGGACATGGAGCAGTATTTCTCCATGATGGGCATGAGCACGGCGGATTTCCGCAAGGACGCCCGCCCCACCGCCGAGAAGCAGTTAAAGCTTGATCTGGCCTTTGAGTATATCGCCAAGGCCGAGGACTTCCCCGTGTCCGACGAGGACGTGGAGGCGGAGTATCAGCGGCTTGCCGGCCAGTACAAGATGGGCCTTGACGAGGTCAAGCGCGCTGTCACCGCCGATTCCGTCAAAACCGGCCTGAAGCTGGAACGCGCCCGCCAGCTGGTGCTGGATTCCGCCGCCGAAGAGAAGAAATCGGAGAAGACGGCCGACGGCGAGGAGGAGGCCGCGGAGGCCCCGGCGGAGGAGAAGCCCGCCAAAAAGGCCGCCAGGAAGTCCGCCAAAAAATCCGAGGAGAAGCCGGAGGAAAAGGCTGAATAATCCGGCCCTGTCCTGGCTATCCTTTATCAGTACATTTGCTCCCTCGGAAAAAACCGGGGGAGCGGCAGTGATTATCGTGTGAGGAGGTCATTTTATGAGCCTGGTACCCTATGTAGTTGAACAGACATCCCGGGGCGAGAGGAGCTACGATATTTTCTCCCGCCTTCTCAACGACCGCATCGTCTTCCTGGGCGAGGAGGTCAACGCGACTACCGCCTCTCTGGTGGTGGCCCAGCTTTTGTATCTGGAGGCCCAGGATCCGGACAAGGACATCCAGTTCTATATCAACAGCCCCGGCGGCTCCGTCACCGACGGCATGGCTATCTACGACACGATGCAGTATATCAAGTGCGACGTCAGCACCATCTGCGTCGGTATGTGCGCCTCCATGGCGGCCTTCCTGCTGTCCGCCGGCGCCAAGGGCAAGCGCATCGCCCTGCCCAACGCGGAGATCATGATCCACCAGCCCTCCGCCGGTACCCAGGGCCAGATCACCGACATGGCCATCCACCTGAAGCGGCTGGAGACCATCAAGAAGCGCATGAACGAGATCATGGCCGCCAACACCGGCAGGAGCGTGGAGGAGGTCACCGCCGCCTGCGAGCGGGACAACTTCATGTCCGCCGAGGAGGCCAAAGAGTTCGGCATCATCGACAAGATCATCACCAAGAGATAAGACATAAGGGTAAGGATCGGATCAATGGCGAATATTGAAGAGATCACCCCCAGGTGCGACTTCTGCGGAAGGCCCCAGGGGAAGGTGCACCGCCTTTTCACCGGCCAGTACGCCAACATCTGCGACGAGTGCGTGGAGCTGTGCCACGAGATCATCCGTGACGGCTGGGGAGAGGACGAGGAGGAGCGCGGGGATGCGCAGGAGCTGTCCCCCTACGAAATGGCCCAGCGCCTGCCGCGCCCGGTCAAAATCAAGGAATTCCTCGATCAGTATATCATCGGTCAGGACAGGGCCAAGGTGGCGCTGTCCGTGGCCGTCTATAACCACTACAAGCGTATCTTCTGCCAGACAGGCAACGATACGGAGATCCAGAAGAGCAATATCCTGCTGGTGGGCCCCACCGGCTCCGGCAAGACCATGTTCGCCCAGACCCTGGCGCGGATGCTGGAGGTGCCCTTCGCCATCGCCGACGCCACCACCCTCACCGAGGCCGGCTACGTGGGCGACGACGTGGAAAACATCCTCCTGCGGCTTTTGCAGGCGGCGGATTTCAACGTGCCTTTGGCCGAGCGGGGCATCATCTACATCGACGAGATCGACAAGATCGCCCGCAAGAGCGAAAACACCTCCATCACCCGGGACGTCTCCGGCGAAGGCGTCCAGCAGGCGCTTTTGAAGCTCCTGGAGGGAACCGTAGCCAATGTGCCGCCCCAGGGCGGGCGCAAGCACCCCCATCAGGAGTTCATCGCCGTGGACACCTCCAACATCCTCTTTATCTGCGGCGGCGCCTTCGACGGCATCGACAAGATCATCGAGCACAGGCTGGATAAGAAGTCCATGGGCTTCGAGGCGGAGATCAAAACTAAGAGCGAGAAGGACATCGGCGATATCCTGGAGCAGATCCAGTCCCACGACCTGCTGAAATACGGCATCATCCCGGAGCTTATCGGCCGTATGCCCGTGCTTGTCCCCATGCGCCAGCTGACCCGGCAGGATCTGGTGCGCATCCTCAAGGAGCCGAAAAACGCCCTGACCCGGCAGTACAAGGCCCTGATGAGCTATGACCGGGTGGATCTGGAGTTTGACGACGCGGCCCTGGAGGCCATCGCCGACAAGGCCATCGCCATGGATATCGGGGCCAGGGGCCTTCGGTCCGTGGTGGAGGGCATCCTCACCGATATCATGTTCGAGATCCCCTCCGCCGAGCGGGTGGATCGGGTCACCGTCACCCGGGAGTGCGTCACCGAGGGCGCCCGGCCCCGCGTCCATCTGCGCCCACGTCCACAGATCGACCCGGACGCGGAAGCAATATAAAATCCCGCTTTGAGAGCCGCACCAGCTGTGTGGCTCTCTGCGTGTTGTAAAAACCTCATTTAATATTTTTTCCGGCGGCATGTACGTCGGAAAAAAATCCCTTTTGTCACGCAAGTGTGAGCCCTCCGGGCGTGCATGCGGCGTGACGGCAGGGAACAAATTACTGATTTTCGCAAAATTCAGTATTTTTTCCCGCACGTTCCCCTTGTCGGACAAAGGCTGTCCGGCCTTTGTCCGACAACTAAAAAGCCACACATCAGGTGCGGCTCTCAGGATTGTTAAAAAACGCCTTTTTGAAGGCGAAAACCCTCTGTAAGGAAACCGTATCATGAATGAAGAGTATAGCCTTGAAGAACTTCCCGTTATTCCGCTGCGCAACGTGTCGGTCTATCCCGGTACGGGCCTGAAGCTTGTGGAGGAGCGCCCCGAGGTGGTCTCCGCCCTGATGAGGTGCTTCCACGCCGACAGCCAGGCCTTCGTGGTCAGATGCGACGACCTCTTTGACGATAAAGACGCCGCCTCCCGGGAGGGGGAGGACAGCCAGGAGACGCTCACCTTTACCGAGGGGGAGCTGGATCAGCTGTTTGACGCCCTCAACAGCCTCCTGCCCGACGGGGAGGAGCCCTTTGAACAGCCCAGGATACGCGAACAGGTGATGCCCCTGGGCGCCGTCTGCATCGTCGACCACTGCTTCCGGATCCCCGGCGGCGGGATCGTCGCCATGATCAGCTGTCTCTGCCGCGCCACCATTCTGGACGAGCGCGACGGGGAGGACGGCCCCATGGCCTCCGTCATGCCGCTCTCCGACGAGCCCGTCCGTGTGACGGCCAGGATCCGGGCTCTGGTGGCCACCGCCATCGACCTCTACCGGCGCTATTCCCAGCTGACCGGCAGTCCCGTGGCCTCCGCCGAGCCCATCGAAAAGACAGGCTATTCCGGGGACGTGGGCGGCATGGCCGACGCCATCGCTCAGAATATGTCCCTGCGGGTGGAGCAAAAGCAGCTGCTCCTGGAGCTGCTGGATCCCGTCAAGCGCCTGCACACCGTGACGGATATGCTCCGCACCGCCGTGGAGGTCATGGACGTGGAGCGCGACATCGGCCGCAAGGTGGATGAATCCATGGCACGGAACCACCGGGAGCAGATCCTGCGGGAGCATATGCGCATCCTTCAGTCGGAGCTGGGCGACGACGATTTCTCCGAGATCGAGGAGTACCGGCGGCGGATCCTGGAGCTCCACCTCTCTGAGGACATCACCCGGAAGCTTCTCAAGGAGAACGACCGGCTCTCCAAACAGCCCATGGTGTCGGCGGAGGCCTCCGTGATCCGCTCCTATCTGGACGCCGTGCTGGAGCTGCCCTGGAACAGATCCACCAAGGAACGCCTGGACATCAACGAGGCGCGGCGGATCCTGGACCGGGATCATTTCGGCCTGGAAAAGGTGAAGGAGCGCATTATCGAGTCCCTGGCCGTCCGGTGCGTCTCCCCGGACTTAAAGGGCGGCATTCTGTGCCTGGTGGGGCCTCCCGGCGTGGGCAAGACCTCCATCGCCGTCTCCATTGCCGGCGCCATGAACCGGAAGCTGGCCCGTATGAGCCTGGGCGGCGTCCGGGACGAGGCCGATATCCGGGGCCACCGCAAGACCTATATCGGCGCCATGCCGGGCCGTATCATGACCGCCCTCACCGAGGCGGGCGCCAACAACCCCCTGATGGTGCTGGACGAGATCGACAAGCTGGGCAGCGACTACAAGGGCGACCCGGCCAGCGCGCTCCTGGAGGCGCTGGATCCCGAGCAGAACCACGCCTTCCGGGACCACTTCCTGGAGGTGCCCTTCGACCTGTCCAACACCATGTTTATCGCCACCGCCAACACGGTGGATACCATACCGAGGCCGCTCCTTGACCGCATGGAGGTCATCGAGATCACCAGCTACACCGACGAGGAGAAGCTGCAGATCGCCAAAAAGCACCTTCTGCCCAAACAGCGTAAAAAGCACGGCCTGACGGCCAGGGGCCTGAAGATCGCCGACAACGCCTTCCGGGAGCTGATCTCCGGCTATACCCGGGAATCCGGCGTGAGGCAGCTGGAGCGGCTCATCGCGCGGCTGTGCCGGAAGGCCGATCTGGTCATCGCCTCTCAGGAGGGGGAAGGCCTTTCCGTCACGGCCTCCAATCTGACTCAGCTTCTGGGCCCCCGGAAATACAAGCCGGAGCGCCTTAACGGCCCCGACCGGGTGGGCGTTGTCAACGGCCTGGCCTGGACGGAGGTGGGCGGCGAGATCCTGGAGGTGGAGTGTGCCTGCCTGGAGGGGAGCGGCAAGATCGAGCTCACCGGCAACCTGGGCGACGTGATGAAGGAATCGGCCCACGCCGCCGTCAGCTATATCCGCTCCCGGTGCGACAAGCTGGGCGTCGACCCGGAGTTTTATAAGAAAAAGGACATCCACATCCATTTCCCGGAGGGCGCCGTTCCCAAGGACGGCCCCTCGGCCGGCATCGCCATCGCCTGCGCCGTGATCTCCGCCCTCACCTGCGCACCGGCCGTGAGGGAGGTGGCTATGACGGGGGAGATCACCCTGACAGGCCGCGTCCTGCCCATCGGCGGGCTGCGGGAAAAGACCATGGCGGCCCTGCGGGGGGGCCTGAAGACCGTCATCCTCCCCGCCGACAACCTGTCGGATCTGGAGGAGATCGACCAGACGGTGCGCCGCGCCCTGACCTTTATCCCGGCTGCGCGGCTGGACGATATTCTGGACAAGGCGCTCCTGCTCCCCGAGTCCCCCGTAAGCCCGCACAAACGCGGCCAGAGGCGGCCGCGGGATCCCGAACGGGCGGAGATCCGGCAGTGATCGCCGCCACAGCTTGAAAAGGAGGGGAAGACCCTTGGATTACAGAAAAGCGGAATTTATCAAGTCTGCGGCGGATCCCTCCGGCTTCATCCGGGACGGGCTTCCCCAGGTCGCCTTCGCCGGCCGCTCCAACGTGGGGAAATCCTCGGTGATCAACTCCATCGTCCGGCGGAAGAACTTCGCCCGGGTGGGTTCCTCGCCGGGAAAGACCGCCCACATCAACTATTTTCTCATCGACCAAAAATTCTACCTGGTGGATCTCCCCGGCTATGGCTACGCGGAGGTTTCCAAGGCTGAGCGCGACCGGTGGGGGCGGCTCATGGAGTCGTATTTCGCCTCCGGCCTTGTGACGCTGGGGGTGCAGATCGTGGACGTCCGCCACAAGCCCACCGCCGACGATATCACCATGATGAACTGGTTCAAGGCATCTCAGGTAGACGCCATCGTGGTGGCAAACAAGCTGGACAAGTGCAAAAAATCGGAGCTCCCGGGCAATATCGCCCGCATCCGGGAGACGCTGGATCTCTCTGAGGATACGCCCATCGTCTACTACTCGGCGGCGACCCACTCCGAGCGGGAGGCTCTGCTCCTGGCCCTGGACGGGGCGCTCTCCCTGGAATAACGCTATGGGAAACATTCTGAGAAATCTGGACTGGTCCGTGCTGACCGACGCCCTCCTCAACGCCATTCCGGTGCTCCTCTGCATCACCCTGCACGAGTGCGCCCACGGATACGCGGCGTTGAAGCTGGGGGACACCACCGCCAGGGACATGGGGCGGCTGAGCCTCAACCCCATCAAGCACTTTGACTTCATGGGCTTTGTGATGATGGCCTTTCTGGGCTTCGGCTGGGCAAAGCCCGTGCCCATCGACATGCGCAATTTCAAGCGCCCCAAGCGGGATATGGCCATCTCGGCGGCGGCGGGGCCGCTTTGCAACGTGCTCATTACGATCGTCTCGCTCTTTTTGTGCGGACTGCTGACGCCGCTGCTGTACCGCCCCGGAAAGGCTGTCTATTACCTCTACCTCACCGTCCGGCAGACGGCCTACCTGAGCCTGGCCTTCGCCGTCTTCAATATCATCCCCATCCCGCCCCTGGACGGCTCCAAGGTGCTCTATTCCCTGATCCCGGAGCGGGCCTATTGGACGCTGATGCGCTATGAACGCTATGGCATGCTCCTGCTGCTCCTGCTGGTGGTCACGGGCGTTCTGTCCGGGCCCCTGAACAGCGCGGTGAGCTTTCTCTTTTCAAAGCTTCTTTTCATCGCCCAATGGGGCTTTGATCTTATTTCTTTGATCGTCAGGTGACACATGGAAAACCCCACCTTCCGCCTGGAGGGCGTGATCAGGACGCGCGAGGATATGGAGGACTTTGAAGGCCCTCTGACGCTGATCCTCCAGCTGCTCTCCAAAAACAAAATAGAGATCCAGGACATCCGGATCGCGGAGCTGACGGATCAGTACCTTGGCTGGCTGGAGGAGCGGAAGGCCATGGATCTGGACGTGGCCTCCGAATTTGTCCAGATGGCCTCCTACCTTGTGTACCTCAAGGCCAGGATGCTC
Source organism: uncultured Oscillospiraceae bacterium (assembly GCA_947589545.1). GTDB lineage: Bacteria > Bacillota > Clostridia > Oscillospirales > Oscillospiraceae > RUG626. The sequence goes on from CANQBA010000004.1 coordinate 18,954, forward strand.
CTCTCCGCCGGGGAGGAGACAGGGGAGCTGGAGGAGCTGATCGGCTCCCTGGAACGCCTGAAAAACAAGGCCCTATTTGACGGGCTCCGCAAGATCCTGCCGGAGCTTACGGAGATGTACACCCGCGGCGCCGGGATGCTGACAAAGCCGCCGGAGTACCTGCCCGTGGACAAGGAGTACCGGTACTTCCACGTCCCGGAGGATCTGAGTGAGGCTATGGCCCGGGTGCTCTCCCGAGAGGACGCCGCCGCGGCCTACCGCAATCCCCCCGGCTTCCGTTACCCGGAGCGCATCGTCTACTCGGTGACGGAAAAAACACATGAGATCGTGGATCTGCTCACCGCCTGCGGCCCCATGAGCCTCCGGGGCCTCTTTGCCCGGAGCGGCAGCCGCACGGAGCTGGTAGCCACGTTCATCGCGCTTTTGGAGCTGTGCCGTGAGGGGGACATCCTTCTGGACGGCGACGGCGGCGACGCCAGCGTTTCATTAAACAGTGAGAGGACAAGCTGATGGATCTGGACACGGAAATAGAGCGGGAGACGGACACAAACGGCCTCGAGCCCGCCATAGAGGGCATCCTTTTCGCCGCCGGCGAGGCGGTCAGCGCCAAGCGCATCGCCGCCGTGCTGGCGGTCAGCGAGGAGGATGTCTTTGACGCGGCCAAACGCGTCGCCGACAGACTGCGCTTTGAGCACCGGGGGATCCGGCTGGTGCGCCTGGAGAACGCCCTGCAGCTGTGCTCCGCGCCGGAGCTCTCCGACGTGATCCGTCAGGCGCTGGAGACGCGAAAGCCCCCCCGGCTCACCCAGACCGCCTTGGAGGTGCTGGCCGTCACCGCCTACTTCCAGCCGGTGACCAGGGCCTATATCGAGAGCCTGCGCGGCGCCGATTCCAGCTACACCGTGGGCGTGCTCCAGGAGCGGGGCCTCATCGAGCCCTGCGGCACCCTGGACGCCCCCGGCCGGCCCACCCTTTTCCGCACCACCCCGGCCTTTTTGCGTACCTTCGGCCTCAGCTCCTTAGACGAGCTTCCGCCCCTGCCCCGGCAGGAGGGGGAGGAGCCGGAGCAGCTGCGCATCGAGGACGCCATCGAGACGCTGCGGGAGGCCCGGGACGCGGCCGTAACCGATGAACCGGCGAAGGATCCGCAAGGCGGCGATTGACAGCCCCTTTTTCACGTGGTAAAATATCCTCAGAGGCGGAAATTATATTCGATCTTATGGGCTTATAGGGGTAAACTGGTAGATCGGGAGGTGATCCCTTGCTGACGGTTTTGTATTTGCTGGCCTTTGTGATCCTGCTGTGCTGCGGTAAGCTCAAGCTGGCGCTGATCCTCCTGGGGGTCACTCTGGCCCTGGATATCCTGATCCTCCTTATCCGCGTGGGGGCCAGGCTCACCCTGGACGGCGAGGGCCTCACCCTGCGCGTCGTCGCGGGGCCTGTCCGGCTGAAGCTCCTGCCCGCCGGGGAGAAGAAGGAAAAAAAGCCGAAGAAGCCCAAAAAACCGAAGAAACCGAAGAAACCGAAGCCGGCAAAGCCGGAGACGCCCCCGCCGGAGGAGAAGAAGGAGAAGCCCAAGCCCAGGATCAAGATCACCTTTGACCTTGTCTCCACCGCGCTCAAGGCGGTGGGCGAACTGCTGGGCAGGCTCCGCCGCAAGATCTGCATCGACAGGCTGGTGCTCCATTACACCGCCGCGGCGGCGGATCCGGCGGACGCGGCCATGACGTTCGGCTATGCCAGCGCCGGGGTGGGCGCCCTGATGCCGGTCATCGAGAACATCTTCAAGGTGAAGGAGCGGGACGTCGGCGCGTCCGTGACCTTCGACACGGATCAGAGCGAGATCTTCGTGGACGCGCAGCTTACGCTGGCAATTTGGGAAATACTTTATATCGTGCTGGCCGTCTGGCCGCCGGTCAAGGCGATCCTCGGTCAGCTCATAAAAAACGGAAAGGTGGATAAAAATGGACAAGCATCCGATCAATGACCTCATGGGCACCGTCATGGACAAGCTCCGCGAAATGGCGGATGTCAGCACCGTCATCGGGGAGAGCATCGTCACCCCCGACGGCATCACCCTGATTCCCATCTCCCGCGTCAGCATGGGCTTCGCCTCGGGAGGCTCCGATTTCACCGGCAAGCACCAGAAGGACGGGCAGGCCAGCCCCTTCGGCGCCGGCACCGGCGGCAGTGTGAAGATCGACCCCATCGCCTTCGTGGTCATCAAGGAGGGCATCGTCCGCGTGATGACCATCGAGCCGCCCGCGTCTACCACCGTGGACAGGATCATCGACAGCGCGCCTGAGATCGTGGATAAGATCACAGCCATCGTGGACAAGAAGAAGGCGGAGAAGGCCGAAAAAGCCGCGAAAGAGGCCGTCGACGAGGCCCTTCCGGAGGCTCCGGCGGAATAATCTCCGGCCCTTGGGGGCATACTGACACACCGTAAAGGTGGTGTCGCTATGAAAAAACACATCATACCGGCAATCGCCGCCACGTTGTTCCTGGCGGCGTTTACCGTTTTTAACGCCCGCGCCGAGGCGGATATCAGCGCCCGCTCCGCCATCCTGATGGAGGCCAACACCGGCGCTGTGCTGTATGAGAAAAACGCCGACGAGCGGCTTCCCATCGCCAGCACCACAAAGCTCATGACCGCCCTGGTCACCCTGGAAAGCGCCTCCCTGGAGGACACGGTCACGATCCCCGCCGCCTGTGAGCGCGTGGAGGGCTCCTCCATGTATCTGAAGGCCGGGCAGACGCTGACCGTGCGCCAGCTTCTCTACGGGCTGATGCTGGAGTCCGGCAACGACGCCGCCGTGGCCCTGGCCATCCATATCGCCGGCTCCGTGGAAGCCTTCGCGGATAAGATGAACGATCGGGCCGCGTCGCTGGGTCTGGAGAATACCCATTTTCTGAACCCCCACGGCCTCCACGAGGACGGCCACTACTCCTCGGCCCGGGATCTGGCGCTGATCATGGGGGTCTGCATGGACGACCCGCTCTTTGTGGAGATCGCCTCCACCAGGAGCATCACCTTCGGCGGCCGCACCTATACCAACCACAATAAGCTGATGTGGAGCTACCAGGGCATGGTTACCGGCAAGACCGGCTACACCAAAAAGGCCGGCAGGACGCTGGTCACCTGCGCCCAGCGGGACGGTATGCGCCTCATCTGCGTCACCCTCCGGGACGGAGACGACTGGGCCGACCACGAGACGCTTCTCAATATGGGCTTCTCCCAATGGCAGCTGCAAACACCCGTTCAGGCGGGGGAGATCCTGGGCCGCGTCCCGGTGATGGCCGGCTCCGCTCCCGATGTTCCCGTCCGTGCGGCCGCCGGCGTCTCCCTGCTGACGCCGGCGGGGGAGGAGCTTACCGTCCGTGTGTCCCTGCCCCGGTTCGTCTACGCCGGCGTCGCCGAGGGCTCCTTCGCCGGCACGGCCCTCGTTTTCCAAAACGGCAGGCAGGCGGCGGAGATCAAGCTTGAATACGCCGAAAGCGTCTCCAGGGACAGCCCCCGGAGGCTCACCCTTTTGGAGCGGATAGAGGAAATTTTTAACGGAGCGTGATTTCCCGATGGAGGAACGCCTTCAAAAGATCCTGGCGGCCGGGGCGGGCGTCTCCCGCAGGGCCGCCGAAAAGCTGATTGGGGAGGGCCTGGTCACCGTCAACGGCGCCGTGGCCGGGCTCGGGGATAAGGCCGACCCGGACAGGGACGAGATCCGTCTGCGGGGGGAGCCTCTGTCTGCCCCCGGTCAAAAGATTTACATAATGCTCCACAAGCCCGTGGGGTACGTCACCACCATGAGCGACGAGAAGGGGCGAAAAACGATCCGGGAGCTGGTGTCCGACCTCCCGGAGCGGGTCTATCCGGTGGGGCGGCTGGATATCAACTCCGAGGGCCTGCTGCTGATGACCAACGACGGGGACTTCGCCAACCGCGTCATGCACCCCTCCTATGAAAAGGAAAAGACCTACCGCGTCCTGGTGACCGGCGACGTGGAAAAGGGGATGCGGCGGCTTTCCCAGCCCATGGACTTAGACGGCGTGCCCCTGAAAACGCCGAAGGTGCGGCTTGTGAACAGGGACGGCGCGGCCGCCACCCTGGACATCACCGTCCACGAGGGCAAAAACCGCCAGATCCGCCGTATGTGCGAACAGGCGGAGCTTACAGTAAAGCGCCTCACCCGGATCTCCATCGGACAGGTGCGCCTGGGCCGCCTGCCAAAGGGCGCCTGGCGTCATCTGACGGCGGAGGAGATCCGGTCGTTAAGCCGCTGAAATGCAAGTTTATCACGCAAAACCTTCATAAATTTTGAATTTCCCCTTGCATTTTGTCCGAAACGCACTATAATAGGGGTGAAAATTGCGCGTTTATCCTGCCGCTCCGACCGGCGGCCCCATCCTGAGATAAGGTAGGTTTTTGCCATGGGAAAGGACGTGTTGACCACCATACGGGAGCTTGCGCCCACCTTCTCCAAGGGACAGCGCAGGATTTCCGATTACATCACGGACAATTATGAGAAGGCCGCCTTCATGACGGCGGGGCGTCTGGGCGCGGCGGCGGGGGTCAGTGAATCCACGGTGGTGCGCTTTGCCGCCGATCTGGGCTACGAGGGCTACCCGGAGATGCGCCGCGCCATGCAGGAGCTGGTGAAAAACAGGCTCACCACCGTCCAGCGCATCGAGGTGGCCCGGGATCTCATCGCCGGCTCCGACGTGCCCGAGACGGTGCTCAACTCCGATATGGCCAAGATCCGCCACACCCTGGAGGAGCTGGACCGGAGCGAGTTCGACGCCGCCGCCGCCGCCATCAGCCAGGCCCGCACCGTCTATATCGTGGGCGTGCGCTCCTCGGCGGTGCTCTCCGGCTTCATGGGCTTTTATCTGAATCAGCTCTTCCCCGACGTGCGCGTCATCTCCCAGAGCGCCTTTTCCGAGATCTACGAGCAGATCCTCCACATCGGCGAGGGGGACGTCCTGGTGGCCATCTCCTTCCCGCGCTACTCCCGCAGGACCATTATGGCCATGCGCTACGCCCGGGACAAGGGGGCCAGGATCGTGGGCATCACCGACTCCGAGTCAAGCCTCGTGGCCCAGCTGGCCGATCTGAAGCTCTACGCCCGCAGTGATATGATCTCCTTCCTGGATTCCCTGGTGGCGCCGCTGAGCCTTATCAATGCCCTGGTGGTGGCGGTGGCCGAGAAGTCCGAGAAGGATCTGGCCGGCACCTTTGAAAAGCTGGAGAACATCTGGACGGAGTTCGACGTCTATGAAAAATACGAGCAGTGACCTTGTGATCGTCGGCGGCGGGGCCGCCGGTATGATGGCCGCCGGGTTTGCCGCCCGGACAGGCGCCTCGGTCACCGTTCTTGAAAAGACCCGTTACACCTGCCGGAAGCTGGGCATCACCGGCAAGGGCAGGTGCAACCTCACCAACAACGCCTCCCCACGGGAGGTGGTCGCCAACATCCCCCGAAACGGAAAATTTCTTTATAGCGCCGTCACCGCCTTCCCGCCTCAAAAGGTCATGGAGCTCTTTGAGGAGCTGGGCGTCCCCCTGAAAACAGAGCGGGGGAACCGGGTCTTCCCCGTATCCGACAGGGCGGGGGACATCGTGGAGGCCCTTCGGGGCTTTGCCCGCGGGAACGGCGCGCGGATCGTTCACGCGAAGGCCCTGCGTATCCTCACCGAAAACGGCTGTGCCGCCGGCGTCTCCGCCCTGGACGGAGAGGGGAGAGAGGTTCTTTTCCCCGCCAGACGCGTACTGATCGCCACGGGGGGCCTGAGCTACCCCGTCACCGGCTCCGACGGCGACGGCTACCGGCTGGCCGCCGCCCTGGGTCACACTGTCGTCCCGCCCCGCCCGTCCCTGGTGCCCCTGGAGGCGGAGGGGGACGATTGCCCGCGTATGCAGGGCTTTTCCCTGAAAAATGTGGGTCTCAAGGTGACGGACGGGACGGGGAAAAAGGTCTACGAGGACTTCGGTGAGATGCTTTTCACCCATTTCGGCGTCTCCGGCCCCATGATCCTTTCCGCCTCGGCCCATATGCGGGACTTTGAGCATACGACGTACACCCTTTTCATCGACCTGAAGCCCGCCCTGGACGAGGAGACCCTGGACCGGCGCCTGCTGCGGGACTTCGAAAAATATAAGAACAGGGACTTCCAAAACGCCCTGGGGGATCTCATGGGGCGCAGCATGATCCCCGTGCTGGTGGAGCGCTCCGGCATCCCGCCCGAGACAAAGGTCAACGCCATCACCCACCGGCAGAGGCGGCGTCTTCTGGAGCTTTTCAAGGCATTCCCGGTGCAGATCACCGGCACGCGCCCGGTGGAGGAGGCCATCGTCACCTCCGGCGGCGTGGACACCCGCGAGATCGACCCGCGCACCATGGAGTCCAAGCTTGTGCGCGGCCTCTATTTCGCCGGCGAGGTCATCGACGCCGATGCCTATACCGGCGGCTTCAACCTCCAGATCGCCTGGTCTACCGCCCGGGCGGCGGCCCGGTGCGTGGAGACGCCGCCCCAGCCCTGAGAGAAAGGAATGATGTATATGGATCCTGTTTCCATCGCCATAGACGGCCCCTCCGGGGCCGGAAAATCCACCCTGGCCCGCATGATCGCCAAAGAGCTGGGCTTTCTCTACGTGGACACCGGCGCGCTCTACCGCACCGTGGGCCTCTATACCCTGCGGCAGGGCGTAGATACCAAAGACCCGGAGGGCGTGGCCGTCCTTCTGCCTGATATCCGTATCGGGATGCGTTATGACGATGGCGGCGTCCAGCGCATGGACTTAAACGGCGAGGACGTCACCGACCTTATCCGCACGCCGGAGGTGTCTATGGCGGCCTCCCACGTCTCGGCCATCCCGGCTGTCCGGGCCTTCCTCCTGGATACCCAGCGGGAGCTGGCCCGACGCCATAACGTCATCATGGACGGGCGCGACATCGGCACCGTCGTCCTGCCGGAGGCCAAGATCAAGATCTTCCTCACCGCCTCCGCCGCCGAGCGGGCCCGCCGCCGCTGCCGGGAGCTGCGGGAGAAGGGGATCGAGACGGATCTTCCCTCCGTCCTCCGGGACATCGAACAGCGCGACCGCAACGATTCCAGCCGCGCCGTGGCCCCTCTGCGTCCCGCCCCGGACGCCGTCATGTGCGACACCACGGAGCACGACCTGGACGCCAGCCTCGCCCTGCTCCTCCAGATCATCAGGGAGCGACTGTGATGGATCTAAAAAAGCTTCTCTATACGGTCCTGCGGGCCGTCGTCATGTGTACCTACGGACTGCTCTGGCCCTTCAAGGTCTATGGCCGGGAGAACATCCCCGACGGCCCCGCCATCCTCTGCGCCAACCATACCCACTTCTCCGACCCCTTCTATATGGCCTTCGCCACGCCCTGGCGGTACCACCTGTGCCTGATGGCCAAGCAGGAGCTTTTCAGCTTCAAGCCACTGGGGGCGCTTCTGCGGGGCATCGGCACCTTCCCGGTCAATCGCGGGAGCGCCGATCTGAACGCCATGAAAACGGCCCTGCATGTGCTGAAATCCGGCAAAAAGCTGGGCATCTTCCCGGAGGGCACCCGCACCCATGCCGACGGCGAGGTCAGCCCCAAGGCCGGAGCCGTGCGCATCGCCGAAAAGACCGGCGCGCCCATCATCCCCCTGTATATCCCCCGGGAGAAAAAGCTCTTCCGCCGTATCCGCATCGTGGTGGGCAAGCCCATGGACGTGAGGGCCGCCGGAAAGCTGACGAGGGAGGAATTGGAGCGTACCGCCGACGAAGTGATGGATAAAATCGCCGCGTTGGGGCATACTGAACCTGTGCGGGGGAGGGCCGTCTGATGGAGATCGTCAACGCCCGTTCCGCCGGCTTCTGTTTCGGCGTCAGACGGGCCGTCAAGCTGGCGGAGGCGGCGGCGGAGCAATACGGCCGCTGTGCCTGCCTGGGCCCGCTCATTCATAACGACGACGTGGTGGCCCGCCTGGAGGCCCTGGGCGTCCGCACGGTGAACAGCGTGGAGGAGCTTACCCCCGGCGAGCCCGTGATCATCCGCAGTCACGGCGTGGGCAAGGCGGTCTATGACCGGCTTCATAAGCTGGGCTGTCCGGTGATCGACGCCACCTGTCCCGACGTGGCCCGGATCCACAGGCTGGTACAGGACGAGTCCCGGGCGGGGCGGAAAATCGTCGTCATCGGGGAGCGCGACCACCCCGAGGTCACCGCCGTGTCCGGCTGGTGCTCCGACTGCGTGGTGCTGGGAAACCCCGAAGACGCGGAAAAATGGCTGTCAGAATCTCCAGATAATAGCAATTTTCCGATTTCCGTGGTGTCTCAGACCACCGGAGAGCGAAAAAATTTTGAAAATAGTGTTAAAATTCTGAAAAAACAGTGTACAAACGCGCAAATCTTTGATACAATATGCAATACGACGTCTAACCGGCAGCGGGAGGCGAGAGAGATCGCCCAAACTGTCGATGTGATGATCGTAATAGGCGGACGGCACAGCGCCAATACGGCGAAGCTGGCCGGTGTCTGCGGCGCGTGCTGCGAGAGGGCGCTTCTCGTAGAGAACGCCTCCCAGCTTGACGTATCGCAGCTCCGGGGAGCGAAGCGCGTGGGCGTGACTGCCGGCGCCTCCACACCAGAGTGGATAATTAAGGAGGTCAACAGGAAGATGAGTGACGAGATCAAGGCTGTGGAGACAGCCGAAGAAGAGAACAAGGCGGCGGAGGCCGTCGAAACCGTTGTGGAGAACGTGGAGGCGCCCGAGGCGCCCGAGGCCCCCGAAGCACCCGAGGTACCCGAAGCACCCGAGGCGGAGGCCTCTTTTGAAGAGCTGCTTGAGCGTTCCATCAAGACCTTACATACGGGGGAGAAGGTCAAGGGCGTAGTCGCTTCCATCACCCCGTCTGAGATCTCTGTGGATCTGGGCACCAAGCAGTCCGGATATATCCCCCTCTCCGAGTTTACGGACGACGCCAGCGTCAACGTCAACGACGTCATCCATGTGGGCGACGAGATTGAGGCCTTTGTCATGCGCGTCAACGATGTGGACGGCGTGGTGATGCTGTCCAAGAAGCGTCTTGACAGCGTGAAGAACTGGGATTCCATTGTGGAAGCCCGCGCCAACCGCACGGTGGTAGAGGGCGTCGTGGTGGAGGAGAACAAGGGCGGCGTCGTCGTCAACTGCAAGGGCGTGCGCGTGTTTGTCCCCGCCTCCCAGTCCGGCCTGCCCAAGGAGGCGCCCATGAGCGACCTTCTGAAGAAGCATGTGAGGCTACGCATCACCGAGGTCAACCAGCCCCGCAAGCGTGTGGTGGGCTCCATCCGCGCCGTGGCCTATGAGGAGCGCAAGGCCAAGGCCGAGGCCACCTGGAGCGAGATCGAGGTGGGCAAGCGCTATCATGGCGTCGTCAAGTCCCTCACCTCCTACGGCGCTTTCGTGGACATCGGCGGTGTGGACGGCATGGTTCACGTCTCCGAGCTTTCCTGGAAGCGCATCCATCAGCCCTCCGAGGTGCTGAAGGTGGGCGATGAGATCGACGTCTACGTCATCTCCTTCGATAAGGAAAACCGCAAGATCAGCTTAGGCTACAAGGATCCCAACGAGAACCCCTGGGTCAAGTTTACCACCAATTACCCCGAGGGCTCCGTGGCCGAGGTGAAGATCGTCAAGCTCATGACCTTCGGCGCCTTCGCCGAGATCATCCCCGGCGTGGACGGCCTCATCCATATCTCCCAGATCGCCGACCGCCGCATCGGCAAGCCCGACGACGTGCTCAGCGAGGGCGAGGTCGTGAAGGCTAAGATCATCAAGATCGACAACGAGAACAAGAAGGTGTCCCTCTCCATCCGCGCCCTCTCCGAGCCCTCCGCCCCTGTCGCCCCCGTGGAGCATCCGGCGCTTGATGACGAGCCCGCCGTCGTCTACGACTCCGAGAACCCTCCCGCGCCCGAGGATCTTCCGCAAGAGTAAAATGATCATACCCTAAGGCAAGGGCTTGTTGGATATTCTTTTCAACAAGCCCTTGTTTTCATACGGGATTGTTTTTTCGGACAAGTCCGGCGCATGTCTCACATATGTTATTATGTATGTTTTTTTGAGGTGATCGTATGGGTGTCAAACACATCGCCGCCAGGGTGTTCAAACGCGCGGCCTCCTGGGACTATCTGCCCTTCGGAACGGTCATTGTGGCCGCCGCCGGCGCGTCCCGGCGCATGGAAGGGGAGGACAAGATCTTCGCCGACCTGGCTGGACTTCCCGTCCTGGGCTGGTCCTTGAAGGAACTGCAGGCGTGTCCCAACGTCCACGAGATCATCGTGGTGACCAGGGAGGACGCCATCGTGGCCGCCGCCGATCTGTGCGCGGAGCTGGAGATCACCAAAGCCACCAAGATCCTCTGCGGCGGCGAGGACCGGCTGGAGTCCGTGCTCATCGGCGTCAATGAGGCGTCGAAAAACGCCGAATACATAGCCGTCCACGACGGGGCGCGGCCCTTTTTGACCCGCGAGATCATCGTTGAGGCCTTCCGAGGCGCGTATAAGCACACCGCCGCCGCCCCCGCCGTGCCCGTCAGCGACACGGTGAAGCTGGCGGAAAACGGCTTCGTGGCCGAGACCCCCGACCGGGCGAAGCTCTTCGCCGTCCAGACGCCCCAGGTCTTCCGGGCCGACGTGCTGAAGGCCGCCCTCTACAACGCCAAGTCCAAAAAACTGCCCGTCACCGACGACTGCGGCGCGGCGGAGGCCATCGGCGTCCGTCCCGCCCTGACGAAGGGCTCCCCGGAGAACATTAAGATCACCCGGCCCCTGGATATGACCCTGGCCGCGGCCATCGCGGAGGCGAGATACAGGAAATGAGGATCGGGCACGGTTACGACGTCCACCGGCTGGTTCCCGGCCGGCGGCTTGTCCTTTGCGGCGTGGAGATCCCCTGTGAGCTGGGCCTGGAGGGCCACTCCGATGCCGATGTGGCCGTCCACGCCCTGATGGACGCCCTTCTGGGCGCCGCCGGACTGGGGGACATCGGACGGCACTTCCCGGACACCGATGAGCGGTACCGGGGGATCAGTAGTCTCAGGCTTCTGGATCGTGTGACGGAGCTTCTGGACGCCCGGGGCCTGCGCCTCGGCAACTGCGATATCACCATCGTGGCCCAGGCGCCCAAGCTCTACCGGTATATGGACGAGATGCGTCGGTCCCTGGCCGCGCGCTTGGGCTGTGACCCCGGGCGGGTCAATGTGAAGGCCACCACGGAGGAACACCTGGGGCAGGTGAGCACCCTAGGCATCGCCGCCCACGCCGTGGCGCTTCTGGAGGAAGCCGTCCCGCGGATAAAAAATCTATAAACATTCCCCTCCTCCCGGCATAGTATGTTGTGGCTGTACACCCAGCCACCATGCTTCCGGGAGGAGTTTTCTAACCATGGAAACAAGCTTTTATCTGACCTGCCGCTCGCTGACTTACGCCCAGAAGGTATCCCGGACGCTTAGCGCGGCAAGGCTTCGCAATATCATCGTCCGCACGCCCCAGCATATGTCCCGGGAGGGGTGCGGCTACGCCGTCCGGGTCTCGGCCAACGTACTCTCCGACGCGCTGAACGTGCTGGCCAGGGAGAATGTGCCGCCCAAGCGCGTCTACCGGGCCACTCCCTCCGGCGGCTTTGAGGAGGTGCCCTGGTGATCTACCTGGACGCCGCCGCCACCACCCTCCAGAAGCCGGCGGGGGTGGAAAAGGCCGTTTTGACCGCTCTGCGCACCATGGCCAGCCCCGGCCGGGGCGGCCACCTGGCCGCCATGCGGGCGGCGGAGAAGCTCTACGAGTGCCGGGAACGGGCCGCCCGGCTTTTCAATGTGCCCGACGTGGAGCGGATTGCCGTCACCTTCAACGCCACCCATGGCCTCAATATCGCCATCCGCAGTCTCGTCCGGCCCGGCGACCGGGTGGTCATCTCCGGCTACGAGCACAACTCCGTCCTGCGCCCCCTGAACGCCCTGGGCGCGGATATCGCCGTGGCTGACTGTCCTGTTTTTGATAAGGAGGCCGCCCTGCGCGCCTTTGACCGGCTCATCGACCGGGATACCCGCTGTGTGGCGGTGAATCATGTCTCCAATGTCTTCGGCTTTGTCCTGCCGGTCTATGAGATCGCGGCCCTCTGCCGGGAAAGGGGCGTGCCTCTGATCGTGGACACCTCCCAGTCGGCGGGGGTGCTTCGGCTGGACGCCCGCGCCCTGGACGCCGCTTTTATCGCCATGCCCGGCCACAAGGCCCTTTACGGCCCCCAGGGGACGGGCCTTTTGGTGGCCTCCGAAGCCGCCAGGCCCCTCCTGTACGGCGGCAGCGGCAGCGACTCCAAAAATCCCCTGATGCCCGATTACCTCCCCGATATGCTGGAGGCCGGCACTCACAACACCCCCGGCATCGCCGGCCTGTGCGCCGGCATGGACTTCGTGGAGAGCCGGGGCCCCGACGCTATCGCCGCCCATGAGCGGTCGCTGATGACGGCGCTGGCCGCCGGTCTTTCGTCCTTGCGGGGCGTGCGCGTCTTTGCCGCGCCGGATCCCGCCGATCAGGCGGGCGTGCTGTCCTTCCAGCTGGACACCCTCTCCTGCGAGGAGGTGGGGGAGCGGCTGAACCGGGCGGGCTTCGCCGTACGCGCGGGCCTCCATTGCGCCCCTCTGGCCCACCGTACCGTGGGCACCGCCAGCCGGGGCACCGTCCGGGCCAGCGTCTCCGCCTTCAATACAAAGGAGGAGATCGCGGCCTTCCTCAAAGCCGTGGATTCCATTGCGCGGGGCGCTTGACGCCCCGCGTTTTTCGTCAAGGCGTTACGAATATTTCCCGAATCGTTTCCAAATCGTTTTCAATTTCCATATTGCCAAACGCCTGCCTTTGTATTATAATGATAGATTAGAAAAATGTGTTTCCCGGTCTTGCCGCGTCATCATGCTCAGAAAGGGATCAGGGCTATGGAAAAATTTCAGGAGCTTTGGAATACGCTCAAAAATGTCATATCCATCATTGGGTTTTGGGATATACTGGATATGGCTATCGTCGCCTTTCTGGTGTACAAGCTCATAACCTTCTTCTCCAAGACCAACTCCATGAACGTGGTCAAGGGCATCCTCATCCTGGTGGTGCTGATGATCGTCACCCTGGCGTCCGATCTGCAGGTGGTCAAGTACCTGCTGGGCGGGGCCTTTGAAATGGGCCTTATCGTGGTCATCGTCCTGTTCCAGCCGGAGATCCGCCGCATTCTGGAACAGATGGGCGGCAGCGTCAAGGACATCTTCGGCCACCCGGTGAAGTCCCAGACATTGGAAAACGCCATTGATCAGACGGTGCTGGCCTTTGCCGACATGTCCAAATCCAGGACGGGCGCCCTGCTGGTCTTTGAGCGGAGCATCAACCTGGAATCCTACATCAAGACCGGCACCATCGTGGACGCCTCCCCGGCGGCGGAGCTTTTAAAGAACATATTCTTCGACAAGGCCCCCCTGCACGACGGGGCGGTGATCATCCGGGACGGACGTATCGCCGGCGCGGCCTGTATGCTCCCCCTGTCCGGCAACGCCAACATCAGCCGGGAGCTGGGGATGCGCCACAGGGCGGGCATCGGCATGAGCGAGCGCAGCGACGCGGTGGTGTGCATCGTCTCCGAGGAGACGGGCGATATCTCCGTGGCTATTGAGGGCATCTTAAAGCGCGGCCTCTCGCCGGACACCTTCGAGCGCCTTCTGCGCATGGAGCTGATCCCCCAGGCAGAGGAGAAAAAGAGCGTCTTCGCCAGACTCCACGACAAGCTGAAAAAGGCAGGTGACAAGGCATGAGAGAAAAGAGGAAAGAGCGCTCCCGCAAGCTTTTCTACATGGCCTTCTCCGTGGTGGTCGCCATCGCGCTCTGGTTCTACGTGGTCTATGTGGAGAACCGTCCCTTCGACTCTCCCATCGCTAAATCCAATATCCCCCTGGAATTTGTGGGGGACGAGCTGCTGCGCGACTCCAATCTCATCGTCTCCTCGGTGAACGTCAAGCAGATCACGGTCTATTTCAACGGCCGCTATCAGGATACCAGCATCCTCTCCAATATGGAGATCCACGCGGTGGTGGATCTGTCGGACGTTCTGGCCTCGCCCGTCCCCACAGGCACCCACGCCCTGGAATACGAGCTCAACTACGACGCGGGGAACAGCACCATCGTGGAGGCCAGCCGCTCCCCGTCCATGATCGAGGTCACCGTGGAGCGCCTGGTCACCGAGCAGATCCCGCTCCAGGCCATCTACAGCGGCTCCATCGCGGAGGGCTATATGGCCGGCGAGCTGACCCTCAGCCGGGATTTCGCGGAGATCTCCGGCACCGAGGCCGCCATCAGGCGCATCGCCAGAGCCACCGTCACCCTCAACCGGGACAACCTGTCCAAGACCACCATGGAGGAACAGCCCATCGTCCTGTGGGACGAGGACAACAACGTCATCGACATGGAGGAGGCTGGCCTGACCTTTACCAACGGCGTGGACACGGCGAAGATCACCCAGACCATCCGCATGGTCAAAAACGTGGCGTTGAAGCTGGACATTCTGGAAAGCCTCACGGCCACGGACGCCAACATCCGCATCAATTACTCCGTGCCCTACGTCACCCTCTCCGGCGACCCGGAGATCCTGGCGGATATCAACGAGATCAACCTGGGCACCGTGAACCTCAAGAGCTTCGTCACCTCCTTTGAGCAGGATTACCTGATCCGCATCCCCAACAACACCACCAACGAGAGCGGCGAGACCTCCGTCACCGTCACCATCTCTGTGGAGAACGTGGCTACCCGCCGTCTCTCCGCCTCCAATATCAGCTACCGCAACGCCGCCGAGACGGACAACGTGTCCATCATCACCCAGAGCCTGGATATCACCCTGCGCGGCGACGAGAACCAGATTGAGAACGTCACCACGGAGAATATCCGCATCGTGGCGGACATCTCCCAGTACGCCGGCTCCCGGGGCACCTTCGTGGTGACCGCCCGGGTCTATGTGGACGGCTCCGATTTCGACCAGGTAGAGGCCGTGGGGGATTACACCGTCACGGTCATCATCAGCTGACGGCCATGTTCGGATATGTACGCCCCCTGGCCCCGGAGCTGAAGGTCAAGGAGTTTGAGCGCTTCCGCGCCTGCTACTGCGGCCTGTGCCACGAGCTGGGGAGGGAATACGGCGCCGCCGGCAGGTCGATCCTCAATTACGACTTCGTCTTCCTCAGTATGCTCCTGTGGGGCGGCCGGGATTCCTGCGACTACTGCCAAAGGCGCTGTCTGCCGGGGTTTTTCCGGAAAAAATGCGTCTGCGCCAGCGCACCGGCCCTGACCGTGGCCGCCGGATACAGCGTCATCCTGGCCTATTGGAAGGCCGTGGACAACCGGGACGACTCCCGGGGCGGCAGGAGGCTCCTGGCAGCCGCCGTCCGCCTCCTTTTAAAGCGCCCCTACCGAAAGGCCGCCGCGCGTTATCCCGCCTTTGACCGGAGCGTCTGGGAGCGCCTGGACGCTCTGCACCGCCTGGAGGCGGAGTCCTGTGCCAGTCTTGACCGGGCCGCCGACCAGTTCGCCCGCCTGCTCGCCTCCGCCTCCGGCGCGGCGGGGGAGGAATCCCGCCGGGCGCTGGAACAGCTTCTCTATCACGTGGGCAGGATCGTCTATATCGCCGACGCCTTCGCCGATCTCCGGGAGGACCGGAGGGCCGGCCGTTACAATCCCGTGGCCGTCCGGTACGGCCTTGCCTCGGCGGAAGCGGACGAGAGGACAAAGGCCGGCGTCCGCGAGACGCTTTTGTCCTCGGTGGATCTGGCCGCCGCCGCCCTGGCGCTGCTGCCAAAGAGCTATTGGACCCCGGTCACGGAGAACATCGTCCTCCTGGGCCTTCCCGATATGATTGACCGCGTCCTGGCCGGGACTTACGTCACGGCGGGAAAGAGACTTCCCAAACGCCCGCAGCTTTCGCAGAACGGAGAGTGAATTATGCAGGATCCCTACAAGGTGCTTGGCGTAAGCTCCAACGCCTCCGATGAGGAGGTCAAAAAGGCATACAGAGAGCTTGCCAAGAAATATCACCCGGACAACTACGTGGACAACCCCCTGGCCGATCTGGCCCAGGAGAAGATGAAGGAGATCAACGAGGCCTACGACACCATCACCCGCTCCCGGAAAAACGGCAGCCAGACCGGCTCCGGCAGTACCGGCGGCTATTCCTCCGGGTACAGCTCCGGCTGGTCCGGCGGCGGCTCGGCCTATCAGCAGGCGGGCGGCGCCTACGCCCAGATCCGCTCCGCCATCAACGCCGGCAACCTCCAGTACGCCGAACAGCTGCTGGACGCCAGCCCCACCCGTGACGCGGAGTGGAACTTCCTCATGGGTTCCCTCTATTACCGGAAGGGCTGGCTGGACGACGCCAGGAGCTTCTTCCAGCGGGCCGTCAGCATGGATCCCTCCAACGGGGAGTACCGTCAGGCCCTGAATATGCTGGGCGGCGCCGGCTCTCCCTACCGTCAGACCGGGTACGGCCCTCCCGCCCAGCAGGGCGGCTGTGACATGTGCGACATGTGCACCGCCATGATGTGCGCCAACATGATGTGCGGCGGCTGCCGCTGACGGGGCGGAAGCATGGGAAAAAAGCTCTCCGCCCGCCGGGTGGCGTTCTCCGCCGTTTTCACAGCCCTGGCGGTGGCGTTTATGTATATCGGCTGTGTCCTCCCCACGGGCCAGCTGGGCTTCCTGGGCCTTGCCAGCCTCCTGGGCATCGCCGCGACGGTGGAATTCGGGCTCACCGGCGGCGTCTTCGTGTGGCTGGGCGGCGCAATCCTGGGCCTGCTCATCCTGCCCTCCAAGACCGTGGCGTGGCTTTTCACCATCTTCTTCGGCCCCTACCCGGTGGTCAAGGCCCTGTCCGAAAAGGGAAAACGGGTCGTGGAGTGGTGCGTCAAGATGGCCTTTTTCAACCTGGCCCTGTCCTTGGCCGTCTTCGCGTTGAAGGCCGCCCTTGTGACCTTCGGCTCCTTCCACTTCGGCACGGCCCTCCTCTACGTCCTTGGCAACGCGGTGTTCGTCCTCTTCGATATCGCCGTGACCCGCGCCGTGGCGTTTTACATGCAAAAGCTCCATCCCCGGCTCCGCAGGAGCGGGCGGTAGAAATATAATATTAAATATTAAGTGAGGAATAAACCGACATGATCAAAAGTATGACCGGCTACGGAAGCGCCAAGGGCGTCTCCGGAAAGCTGGGGATCACCGTGGAAGTGCGCAGTGTCAACAACCGCTTTCTCGACTGCAACATCAAGCTGCCCCGCGTCTACACCTGCCTGGAGGACGCCATCAAGGCCCGCGTCCAGAGATCCATCTCCCGGGGCAAGGTGGATCTTTACATCACCATCGACGCCTCCCAGGCCGACGACGTGGTCATAGAGGTCAACGAGCCCGTGGCGGACGCCTGTATGGCGGCGCTTAAGATTCTGTCCCAAAAATACGGCGTCCCCAACGACGCCACCGCCCTGGGCCTTGCCCGGATGCAGGACGTGCTGACGGTGACCCGCGCGGAAGCCAATGTGGACAAGCTGGGCGCGGACATCGACGCCATTCTCGCCGAAGCCCTGGCCGACTTCAACGCTATGCGCGCCCGGGAGGGGGAGAAGCTCTACGCCGACATCTCCGCCCGCGCCGGGGAGATCGAACGGCTGGTGGGCCTTGCCGAGGAGCGCTCGCCCCGAACCGTGGAGGAGTACCGCCAGCGGCTGGAGGCGCGTCTGCGTGAGGTTTTGGAGTCCAACGCCGTGGACGAGGCCCGCATCGTCACCGAGGCGGCCATCTTCGCGGATAAGACCGCCGTGGCGGAGGAGACGGTGCGTCTCAGAAGCCACCTGTCCCAGCTGCGGGAGATGATCAAAAGCGACGAGCCCGTGGGCCGGAAGCTGGACTTCCTGGTGCAGGAATTCAACCGCGAGGCCAATACCATCGGCTCCAAGGGCAACGATGTGCAGATGGCCCGGATCGTGGTGGATCTGAAGTCGGAGATCGAAAAGATCCGCGAGCAGATCCAGAATGTGGAGTGACCGCCATGCGCTTAGTCAACATCGGTTTTGGCAATATGATCTCGGTGAACAGGATGATCGCCGTGGTCAGCCCCGATTCGGCCCCCATCAAGAGGATCATATCCGACGCGCGGGATCGGGGGATGCTGATCGACGCCACCTACGGGCGCCGCACACGCGCCGTCATCATCTGTGACAGCGGCCATACGGTGCTCTCGGCCCTCCAGCCCGAGACGGTATCGGCGCGGATGGCCGGAAAGCCCGACAGGGACGACCCGGAGGAAGAGGAGGAGATGGGGGATGCGTGAAAAGGGGAGAGTGTTCATTGTCTCCGGCCCCTCCGGCTGCGGCAAGAGCACCGTTTTGAAAGAGGTCTTCAGGCACTACAAAAATTACCATTTCTCCGTCTCCGCCACCACCCGCGCCCCCCGGCCCGGGGAGCGGGACGGCGTGGAATACTACTTCATCACCGAGGAAAAGTTCGACGAGATGGTGGAGAACGGGGAATTTTTAGAGCACGCCCGCTATGCCCACTGCTCCTACGGCACCCCCCGGGGCCCGGTGGAGGCGAAGCTTCGGGAGGGGGTGGACGTCTTTATGGACATCGAGGTTCAGGGCGCCCGCGCCGTCAAGGCCGCCATGCCGGAGGCCGTCTCCATCTTCATCGCACCCCCCAGCCTCCAGGTGCTGGAGGAGCGCCTGCGCGGCCGCGCCACCGACAGCGAGGAGGTCATACGCCTCCGCCTGGAGACGGCCAGAGTCGAGCTTACCCAAGCTCCCCATTACGACCATATCGTGGTCAACGACGACTATATACGAGCCGCCGGGGAGATACTGGATATCATAAACAACGCGTAATACGAAAGGAAGTCTTTATCATGATGCTTTATCCCACTATGCCCGAGCTTCTGTCCCACACCGGCGGCAGCCGCTATCTTTTAGTGAACCTGATCGCCCAGCGGGCCCGCGCCATTGCCGTGGACGCCGAGACCCACGGCGTCATCCTGGATGACAAGCCCGTCTCCATGGCCATCGACGAGATCGCCGACGGCAAGATCAACGCCACGGTCTGACGCGCCCCGGAGGCCGGACGATGGCGATGAAAATTGCGAAAATAGCCGTCTCGGCGGCGGTATATTCCATCGACCGGCCCTACTCCTATCTTGTGCCGGCGCGGCTGGAGGACAAGCTTCTCCCCGGCGTGCGGGTCACCGTCCCCTTCGGGAAGGGGAACCGCCGCAGTGAGGGTGTCGTCCTGTCCGTGGCCGGCGAGACTGAGCGGGACAAGCTCAAGCAGGTGGAGGAGGTACTGGATCCCGAGCCGGTGTTTACCCCGGAGCAGCTTCGGCTGGCCCTGTGGATGCGGGAGCGGTTTTTCTGCACCTTCTACGAGGCCGCCAGGGCCATGCTCCCCGCCGGGATGTGGTTTTCCTCCGGCAAACGCCAGGTGGGGGACAAGCAGCAGAAATTCGCCCGCCTTTCCATCGACGCGGAGGACGCCGCCGAGCTTGCCCGCCATAAGCACATGGCCGCGCCCCGGCAGGAGGATATTTTGAATTTCCTCTCCGACGTGGGGGAGGCCGCCGTCACCGACGTTCTGGAATTCACCCACGCCACCGCCACGTCCCTCACCGCCCTTGAAAAGCAGGGCGCCGTGGAGACATTCTTCCGGGAGGTGTACCGCCGCCCGGTGAGGGCCTCCTTTGAGGAGCCCGGCCCTTTGACGCTGACGGAGGAGCAGACCCGCGCCTTTGAGGGCCTTAACGCCCTGATGGCCTCCGGGAAGGCCGCCGCGGCGCTTTTATACGGCGTCACGGGCAGCGGCAAGACCAGCGTCTATATCCGCCTGGTGCAGGAGGCCCTGCGGCGCGGCCGGACGGCCCTCGTCATGGTGCCGGAGATCGCGCTGACGCCCCAGCTCGTGGAGATCTTCTCCAGCCGCTTCGGCGACGATATCGCCGTTCTGCACTCCTCCCTGACCATGGGGGAGCGGTACGACGAGTGGAAGCGCATCCGCAAGGGCAAGGTGCGGGTAGTCATCGGCACCCGCTCCGCCGTTTTCGCGCCCCTGGAAAATCTGGGGCTGATCGTCATCGACGAGGAGCAGGAGCACACCTACAAGTCCGAAAACGCCCCCCGCTATCACGCCCGGGACGTGGCCAAGTATAGATGCGTCCGGGATAACGCCCTTCTGCTTCTGGGCTCCGCCACCCCCTCCGTGGAATCCATGTACGCCGCAAGGACGGGGAAGTATCACCTCTTTACCCTGGAAAACCGCTACAACGCCCACCCCTTGCCCCAGGTGCTCATCGCGGACATGCGCCAGGAGCTGCGGGACGGCAACGGCGGGGCGGTCAGCGCTCTTTTGCGCCGGGAGCTTGCCCGCAACATCGAAAACGGCGAGCAGAGCATCCTGTTCCTGAACCGCCGGGGCGCCTCCGGCCTTGTGATGTGCGGCGAGTGCGGCTACACCTTTGAATGTAAGAACTGCTCCGTCTCCCTGACCCACCACTCCGTGGGCAAGAGGCTCCGCTGTCACTACTGCGGCTGGTCGGAGCCGGTGCCGGATTCGTGCCCCGCCTGCGGCGGCAAGCTCAAATTTGTGGGCGTGGGGACGCAAAAGCTGGAGGAGGAGCTCCACGAGCTTTTCCCCGGCGTGGGGATCATCCGCATGGACACCGACACCGTGGCCCGCGCCGGCTCCCATCAGAAGCTTCTCAGCCGCTTCCGGGAGCAGAATATCCCCATCCTCCTGGGCACGCAGATGGTCACCAAGGGCCTGGACTTCGCCAACGTCACCCTGGCCGCCGTCATCTCCGCCGACCAGTCCCTGTACGCCGGGGACTTCCGGGCCCATGAGAGGACGTTTTCCCTGATCACCCAGGTGGTGGGGCGCTCCGGCAGGGGGGACAAGTCCGGGCGCGCCATCCTGCAGACCCTGACGCCGGAGAATTTCGTCCTGAAGCTGGCGGCCCGGCAGGATTACACGGGCTTTTACGAGCAGGAGATCGCCGTCCGCGCCCTTCAGAAGGTACCGCCCATCCGGGATCAGATGACCGTCACCGTCACCGGCCTTGACGAGGGCATGGTTCTCCGGGGCTGTATCACCCTGTCCCAACGGCTCAAAAGCCTGGCGGGCAAGGACGAGCTCACCGTTCTGGGCCCTGCCCCCGCCGGCGTCGCCAAGGTCAACAACCGTTTCCGCTACAAGCTCACCCTCCAGCTGGAGAACAACCGGCGCGCGCGGGATCTTGTCAGCGGCGTCATCCGTGAATTTTCCGCGGACAGCCAGTGGCGCAGACTCACCGCCTTCGCCGACGCCGATCCGCTGGACTGATATTTTTACATCGCAAGGGAGAGAAAAACGCTTTATGGCCATGAGGAACATCCGTGAGGACGGCGACGCCATTCTTTTGAAGCACAGCCGCCCCGTGACAGATTTCAACAGACGGCTCCACACCCTTTTAGACGACATGCGCGAGACGCTTTTGGCCGCCGACGGCGTGGGCCTGGCCGCGCCCCAGGTGGGGATCCTCCGCCGCGCCGTCATCGTCATGGACACAAACCGGGAGGAGCTGTCGCCGGAGGAGCAGATCATCGAGCTCGTCAACCCCCAGATCGTCTCCGCCGACGGGGAGCAGACGGGGCAGGAGGGGTGCCTCTCCGTCCCCGGCGTCTACGGCATCGTCACCCGTCCGGAGCACGTGGTGGTCAAGGCCCAGGACCGGTTCGGCAAGCCCTTCACCGTGGAGGGGACGGGCCTCACTGCCCGGTGCTTCTGCCACGAGCTGGATCATCTGGACGGGCACCTTTTCACCGAGATCGCCCAGCGCATCCTGACGCCGGAGGAGCTGGAGGAAATGAACGGGGAGCAGGAATGAGAGTATTTTTCATGGGGACGCCGGACTTCGCCGCCTGTTCACTGAAAGCGCTGCTGGAGGCGAATTTTGAGGTGGTGGGCGTCTTTACCCAGCCGGACAAGCCCGTGGGGCGAAAGCAGCTTCTGGAGGCCCCGCCTGTCAAAAAACTGGCTCTGGCCCACGGCCTGCCTGTCTATCAGCCCCGGAAGCTGCGGGACGGCGCCGCCGCGAGGCTTATCCGGGACGCCGCCCCCGAAGCGCTGGCCGTGGCGGCCTACGGGCGGATCCTGCCTGCCGATATCCTGTCCATCCCGCCCCTGGGGTGCGTCAATATCCACGGCTCCCTGCTGCCCAAATACCGGGGCGCCGCGCCCATCCAGTGGGCGGTGATCAACGGGGAGCGGGAGACGGGCGTTACGGCCCAGTATATGGCCGAGGCCCTGGACGCGGGGGACATCATCGACACCCGCAAGACCGCCATCCTCCCCGGCGAGACGGCGGGGGAGCTCTTTGAACGTCTGGCCCCCATGGGGGCGGAGCTTCTTGTGGACGTCCTGCGCCATATGGAAAACGGCACGGCCCGGAGAACGCCCCAGATAGAGGCGGAGGCCACCTTCGCCCCGCCCCTGACACGGGAGATGGCCGCCCTGGACTTTACCCTTCCCGGCCGCCTGGTGGTCAGCAAGATCCGCGGCCTCGACCCTTGGCCCGTGGCCACGGCGGAGATCGGGGGGGAGAAATTCAAGATCTTCAAGGCCTTTAACACCGAAAAGAACGTCACCGCCGCCCCCGGCACGGTGCTTTCCGCCGGGAAGGCGGGCATCGAGATCGCCGCTGCCGACGGCTCCGTCACCGTCACCCAGCTCCAGGCCCCCGGCGGGAAACGGATGGCGGCGGCGGACTATCTGCGGGGACATCCGCTATGCCTGTGAACGCCCGCAAGGCCGCCTATCTGGCGCTGACGGCCACCCGTAAACGCGGCGCGAGGCCGGAGATGGTGCTTTCCACCGGACCGGACAGCGACCCCAGGGAGCGCGCGCTGGCCCAGAATATCGTTACCGGCGTCCTGCAAAACGCCTTTTTGCTGGACTACGCCCTGCTCCGATACACCGGCCGGGATCCCGGCGGCCTCCAGCCGGAGGTCAGGGACATCCTGCGGCTCTCCGTCTATCAGCTCCTCTTTCTGAACCGGGTGCCCGCCCACGCCGCCGTCAACCAGGGCGTGGAGCTGGCCAGGGAATTTACCCCCCGGGCGGCGGGGCTGGTGAACGCCCTTCTGCGCCGGGTATCCGCCCACGCCGGCGTTCTCCCCCAGGTGGAGGCCCCCACAACCGAGGAGGCCCTCTCCCTGCGCTGGAGCCACCCCCTTTGGCTGGTACGGGAGCTGACGGCGCTGTACGGCCCGGAGAAAACGGAGCGGATGCTGGCCGCCGACAACGAGCCGTCCCCCCTGACCGCCCAGGTGAACACCTTAAAGACCTCCGCCGGCGAGCTTCGGAGGGCCCTGGAGCGCCGGGGGATCGGCGTTTCCGACTGCCCCTACTTTTCCGACGCGCTGTACCTGACGGGTACCGGGGCGCTGGAGGAATTGGAGGAATTTCAGCGGGGCCTCTTCTATATCCAGGACGCGGCGGCCCGGTTCGCCGTCCTGGCCTCCGGGGTAAAGCCGGGGGAGACGGTGCTGGATCTGTGCGCCGCTCCGGGCGGCAAATCCTTCGCCGCCGCCATCCAGATGGAGAACCGGGGCGATCTGCGCGCTTTCGATATCCACGAAAAGAAGGCCGGCCTGGTGGCCCGGGGCGCCGCGCGCCTGGGGTTCGACATGATCAGGACCGCCGCCGGGGATGCCTCCCGGTTCGACCCGGCGCTGGAGGCTGTCGCCGACGCCGTCCTTTGCGACGTGCCCTGCTCGGGCTTTGGCGTCATCCGCAAAAAGCCGGAGATCCGCTATAAGGATCCGGCGGAGCTGGAGCGGCTGCCCGGGATACAGCTGAATATCCTCAAAAACGCCTGCCGGTACGTAAAGCCCGGCGGCAGGCTGGTCTACTCCACCTGCACCGTTTTGAAACGGGAGAACGAGGACGTGATCCGGGCATTTTTAGAGGAAAACGACGGCTTTGAGCCGGTGAGCTTTTCCCTTCCCGCCCCCTTCGCGGGCCAAAGGGAGGGTACGGTGATCCTGCCCGGTCAGGGCGGAACGGATGGATTTTTTATATGTGTTCTGCGGAAAAAATGACAGAAAAATCAGCCCTTCCCGATATAAAATCAATGCTGCCGGACGAGCTCTCCGCCGCCCTGGCGGCCCTGGGGGAGCCGCCCTTTCGGGCAAAGCAGATCTTTAAATGGCTGAATACGCCGGTGTCCTCTTTTGAGGAAATGACCAATCTCCCCAAGGCCCTGCGGGAGAAGCTGAGCGAGCGCTTCACTCTCTACGCCCCCCTGGCGGAGCGCAAGCTGGTGTCCCGGCTGGACGGCACCGTCAAATACCTCTGGCGCCTCTATGACGGCAACCATGTGGAGAGCGTCGTCATGCGCTATGAGCACGGCAACACCGTCTGCGTGTCCTCGGAGGTGGGCTGTCCCATGGGATGCGCGTTCTGCGCCTCCACCATCGGGGGAAAGGTGCGGGTGCTCGGCGCCTCGGAGATCCTGGATCAGGTGCTTTACGCCCAGGCCGATTCCGGCCTTCGGATCTCCAACATCGTCCTCATGGGGATCGGGGAGCCGCTGGACAATTTCGACAACGTGATTCGGTTCCTGCGGCTGGTCAACGACCCGGCCGGCATGAACATCGGTATGCGCCATATCTCCCTGTCCACCTGCGGGATCGTTGAAAAGATTGACAAATTGGCCGGTTTGGGGTTACAATTGACCTTATCGGTATCGCTCCACGCCCCGGACGACGAGACGCGCTCCCGGATCATGCCGGTGAACAGGGCCTGCGGCGTGGATACGCTGTTGGCGGCCTGCGGGCGCTATTTCGAAAAGACGGGCAGACGGATCTCCTTTGAGTACGCCATGATCCGGGATCTCAACGACACGCCCTTCCACGCCGCCCTTTTGGCGGAGAAGCTGGCGGGCACCGGATCGCACGTGAACCTGATCCCCCTGAACGA
This sequence comes from uncultured Oscillospiraceae bacterium, assembly GCA_947589545.1. Taxonomy (GTDB): domain Bacteria; phylum Bacillota; class Clostridia; order Oscillospirales; family Oscillospiraceae; genus RUG626. The sequence goes on from CANQBA010000004.1 coordinate 43,999, forward strand.
GGTGCCGGAGAGCAAGCTCCGCCCCAGCACCCCGGAGACCATGAGGCGCTTTATCAAGACTTTGGAGCGGAAAAATATCAACGTCACCGTCCGGCGGAAGCTGGGGCCGGACATCGAGGCGAGCTGCGGACAGCTTCGCCGTGAAAGAGAGAAGAAATGAGGTGAGTCCATGGACTCCTGCGCCATTACGGACAAGGGCTGTGTGAGAAAAGGGAATCAGGACGCCTGCTACGTCCACCTGGACGACCAAAATGAGACGGCGCTGGTGCTGGTGTGCGACGGCATGGGCGGGCACAACGCCGGCAACGTGGCCAGCTCCCTGGCGGCCACGGTCTTCGCCGGGGAGGTCAGGGACGGCCTTGCCAACGCCAGAGTCACCGGGGAGATCCGCGTCCTGATGAAGGACGCCCTGCGCGCCGCCAACGCGGCGGTGTATGGGCTGGGGGAGACGGAACCCAGCTGCCGCGGGATGGGCACCACACTGGTGGCCGCCGCGGTACTGGGGAAGGAGGCCGCCTTTCTCAACGTGGGCGACAGCAGAGCCTACCACATGTCCGGCGGCGTCCTGCGCCAGGTCACCCGGGATCACTCGGTGGTGGAGGATATGATCGCGCGGGGCGAGATCACCCGGGAGCAGTCCCGGACGCACCCCCGGAAGAATCTGATCACCCGGGCCGTGGGCACCGCCAAAAGCGTGGAGGCGGATTTCTTCACCATGACTCTCCGGGAGGGGGATCGGCTGCTTTTGTGCTCGGACGGCCTTTCCAACGTCCTGGAGGACAGCGAGATCGCCGAGGCCCTGAACTTCACCCGGGATGTGGATACCGCCTGCCGGCTTCTTTTGCGGATGGCGCTGGATCGGGGCGCGCCGGACAACGTGACCGTGGCGGCCCTGAGCATATGACCGACTTCAGTTTACGCGCGCGGCGCGGGGAGGTTCCTTTATGGATGATATGTATATAGGAAAAGCCCTGGACGACAGGTATGAGATCATAGAGAAGATAGGCTCCGGCGGTATGGCCGAGGTCTACAAGGCCTTAGACCACAGGCTCAACCGTTTTGTGGCCATCAAGATCCTGAAGGCCGATCTGGCGCAGGATCCCGACCTCCGGCGCCGTTTTCACGCCGAGAGCCAGGCCGTAGCCATGCTGTCTCACCCGAATATCGTCTCGGTCTACGACGTGAACCACTCCGGCGGGGTGGACTATATCGTTATGGAGCTGATTGAGGGCATCACCCTGAAGCAGTACATAAACCGCAAGGGGATCCTCAACTGGAAGGAGGCCCTCCACTTCACCACCCAGATCGTCAAGGCCCTGGAGCACGCCCATTCCCGGGGCATCATCCACCGGGATATCAAGCCCCACAACATCATGCTCCTCAAGGACGGCAACGTGAAGGTGGCCGATTTCGGGATCGCCCGCCTTCTCACCACCCAGAACACGCTGACCAAGCAGACCCTGGGCTCGGTGCACTATATCTCCCCGGAGCAGGCCAAGGGCGACGCGGCGGATACCCGCTCCGACCTCTACTCCGTGGGCGTGGTCATGTACGAGATGCTCACCTCCCGGCTCCCCTTTGAGGGGGATTCCCCGGTGTCCATCGCCATCCAGCACATCTCCTCCGTGCCCCTCCAGCCCCGGGAGATAAACCCGGACATCCCCATCGGCCTGGAGGAGATCACCATGAAGGCCATGGATCCCAATATCAACACCCGCTATCAGTCCGCCACGGAAATGATCGCGGATCTGGAGGACTTCCGCAAGAACCCCTCCATCCGCTTCAACTACTCCGTCATCCCCTCCATGGCCGACGACGCGGACGCCACCCGCTCCGTGCCCGTGGTGAAAAACATCTCCGGCGTGGAGAGCGTCCGGCGGCGCGTCAGCGGAAACGGGGCCACCCGGAACAGGATCACCCCCGACCAGTACCGGGAAAACAGGCGCAAGGCGGGGCGGAACACCATGCTGGTGGGCATTTTCTGCATCATCGTCCTGCTGGTCCTGCTCTTCACGGTGATGTGGCAGTATTTCCTCAAGGACATCATCATGCCCGACGAGGAGGAGCGGATCACCATCGCCAACTTCGTGGGGGCCATGTACGACGAGGTCATCAACAACGAGGAATACCTGAGATATTACACCTTCATGCCGCCCAAATACGACAACGAGTCCGAAAATCCCGAGGGCTACATCCTAAAGCAGGATCCCTCCGCCTCCAGGACGTTTACCCTGACCGAGGAGAAGATCCCCATCACCCTGACCATCGCCGCCGGCAAGGAGGAGGTCAGGATGCCGTATCTCATCAACGAGGACTACCGGGACGCCAGGACGCGGCTTCAGCAGATCAGCTCCGAAAAAAAGCTGAATCTGGACATCCAGCTGGAGCCCAAATCCCACGACTCCTACACCCCGGACTATGTATTCAACCAGATCCCGGCCGAGGGCACGGTGCTGGTGCCCGGCATGACCATCGTGCTGGAGTATTCCACCGGGCCTGAGATCCATCAGGTGAAGGTGCCGAACCTGCTCTCCCTGCGGGAGGACACCGCCCTGGAGAAGCTTCAGGAGCGCGGCCTTGTGGGCGTCAAGATTGAGGAATTCAACGCCGACGCCACCCGCGGCCGCGTCTTCCAGCAGAATCCCGACCCGGATACCCTGGTGGAGGAGGGAACAGAGGTGACCTTTTACATCTCCCTGGGGCCGGAGCCGGTGGATGAACCCACCCAGCCCACCGTTCCCACCGAGACAGGGCCCATCGGCGGCGGGACGACTATCCCCGGCGGCGAGGATGAGCCTGGGAACGGGGATCAGGACGACGGCCCGGAGGACGGGGAGCAGGGCAATCCCGACGACGGTGAGGGCGTCTCTGTCAGTGGCTGAGGGGAGGATCGTAAAGGCCCTCAGCGGCTTCTACTACGTGGAGGCCGGGGAGGCGCTTGTCGCCTGCCGCGCCAGAGGAAAATTCCGCCACACGGGGGAGACCCCCCTGGTGGGGGATCTGGTGAGCTTTACCCTCACCGGAACGGGGGAGGGCGTTGTGGACGCCCTTTTGCCCCGGCGCAACCGCTTTTCCCGTCCGCCCATCGCCAATATTGACCAGATGGTCATTGTGGCCTCCGGGGCCGTCCCCGTCACCGACCCCTTCCTCATCGACCGCATGACCGCCATCGCCGTCCATGCCGGCGCGCGGACGCTGATCTGCGTCAACAAGGCCGACGAGGACCGGGCGGAGGCGCTGACGGAAATCTATCGAAGTGCGGGCTTCCCCACGATCCTCACCAGCGCCGTCACCGGAGAGGGGATCGACGCTTTGAAGGAGGAGCTTCAGGGGCGGTTCAGCGTGTTTACCGGCAACTCCGGCGTGGGCAAATCCAGCATCCTCAACGCCCTCTGTCCCGCACTCGCCATCCCCACCGGGGAGGTCAGCCTGAAGCTGGGCCGGGGCCGCCACACCACCCGCCATGTGGAGATCTTCAAGACCCCCGACGGGGCCATGATCGCCGACACGCCGGGCTTTGCCGCCTTCGATCTGGAGAATATGGAGCTCACCGACCCTGCGCAGCTCCCGTACGCCTTTCCGGACTTCGCCCCCTACTTGGGCACCTGCCGCTTTGTGGGCTGTTCCCACACCAAGGAGCGCGGCTGCGGCGTGCTGGAGGCCCTGGAGGCGGGGAAGATCTGCCCCTCCCGCCACAAAAGCTACGTCCGGCTCTATCAGCAGCTGAAAAGCGTGAATTTCTGGGAGCGGAAGGAGCAAAATTGACGCTCTTCTCCATCCTGCTAAGTATTATAACATAAACATAATTATTTGTCAAGCATTATTTTGAAAAATATAAATTATTTTTAATGCCGCCCCAAATCGGGGAGGCATTTTCACGTTTTAAGCCCCTTCCGCATAAAATGGAACAGACAGGGGGTGCGCGCTATGAAAAGGCGGAACAGGACGATTGGCGGGATCCTGGCGGCGGCGGGGGTGATGGTGATCCTCTCCCTCGTCCTGCCCACCTCCTTCTGGTGGTTCGTCCTGGGGATCGTTCTCATTTGCGTAGGGATCAGCGTCATGCGGCATTGCTGACCGGTTCTATTCCATGGACAAAGGGCGTATACTCTCACAGTCAAGCTTAATAACTGATTAGGAGAGGTTGCTTATGAAGATAGACCTGAAAGCCGACAGGATCAGCTTCCAGAGGCCCGCGCTGCGCCGCCTGATGGTTCGGGAGGAGACGGCGGAGACCATCGTCCCCGACGCCCTGCCGGATATCCTGCGTATTTTGGACACAAAGGGGATGGTGTGCCTGCGGGGCAAGGACTCCTCCGAGGGGCGCGTCACCGTCACGGCCTCGGCGGACTTGACGGTGCTCTATGTGCCGGAATCGGGCAGGGGCGTGCGAAAGCTCACGGTGTCCGTCCCCATGGAGATCACGGGGGACTGCCCGGAGGAACTGAGCGACGCGCTGATCACGGCCTCCCTGACCCTCACCGGGACGGACGCCAGGACGGTGAATCCCCGGAAGGTGGTGGTTCGGGCCGAGTGCTCCTGTGACGCGCGGCTCTATATGCCGGACACGCTTACGAATACCGTGCCGCGTGAGGCGGAGGGCGTCTATTATAAGAGTACTTCCGGGACGGCGCGTCTGCCTGTCTCCGTGACGGAAAAGACCTTTGTCATCACCGACGAGGCCAGATTCCGGGAGGGCGCACCGGCGGTAGGGGAGATCCTTCGGACGCGCACCGCTCTGACGGTGGAGAGCGCCAAGGCCGTTGGCAGCCGCGCGGTGGTCAAGGGCGCGGCGGTCACCGACGTGCTCTACGAGGGGAAGGAGGGCGGCCTCTGCTCTGAGACGCTGATCTCCCCCTTCTCCCAGATCGTGGAGACGGACGCGGCGGGGGAGGCGGCGGATTTTGACATCGTCATGGCCGTGACCGGCTTCTATTCCACCCGCACCCTGATGGACGAGAGCGGCGGCGACACCCTGAGCCTGGAGATCCACGCCGTCTGCCAGTGCGTGGCTTATGCGGATACGGGCGTTGAGCGCGTCACGGACGCTTACAGCGTAAAATGTCCGGTGGAGCTGACCATGGGACAGTGCGGAGCGCGGCGCCTCGCGGGCCGTGACACCCTCCACAGCGAGGCGGCGATCTCCGTCCCCACGGCGGAGCGGGCGGCCAGGGTGCTGTGCGTCACGGCCAACGTCTCCGGCGGAAACGCCCGGAACGCCCAGGAGGGGCGGGTGGCCGTGACGGGCCTGCAGGCGTCGGTGCTCTATGAAAATGCCTCCGGCGAGATCCTGGCGTCCTCGCGCCGGACGGAGACGGAGTGGAAGCTTCCCGCCGGCGGCGAGCTGGGCGCTGTGACCATCGCGGGCGAGATCCAGGCGAACGTCACCGACGGCGCCATTGAGCTGCGGGCCGGTCTGGAGGCGGAGGCCATTCGGATGGAGGAGATGAACGAGGCGTATGTGGAGGGCCTGGAGCTTCTGGAGGAGCAGGCGCTGGACAAGGCGGAGCTGCCCTCCCTGACGGTGGTTCGGTGCGCCTCGCCCGACCTGTGGGCGCTGGCCAAGAGCCATCTCTCCACCGAGGAGGCTATTTTGGAGGCCAGCGGCCTTGCTCCCGGCGCCGTCCCGGAACGGGGAACGGTGCTTCTGGTGCCGAGGCTCTGATCAAAATATGTATTGCCCCCGGCGGTCAGATGACTGCCGGGGGTTTCGCTGTCAGTTCTGGTGATTCTGCTGGTTGTTGTTCTGCTGCTGGTTGTTGTTCTGCTGTTGGTTCTGCTGATTGTTGTTCTGCTGCTGGTTGTTGCGGTTATTGTTATTCTGCTGGTTATTCTTGTTCTGGTTGCTCACTGATTTTCACCTCCTGAGGTGATTTTATTATTGACAAGAATTCAGAGAATATACGTTGCAAATTTTAGATTCTTATGCTATAATGCCTTCATCTGCGTATTACGGAAGGATGGTCAACCTATGTCAGGACATTCCAAATGGCATAACATACAGAAAACAAAGGGCGCGGCGGACGCCAAGCGCGCCCAGGCTTTCACCAAGATCGCCCGTGAGATGATCGTAGCGGTGAAGGAGGGCGGCGGTTCGGCCGACCCGGCCAACAACTCCCGTCTGGCCACCGTCATCGCCAAGGCCAAGGCCGCCAACATGCCCAACGACAACATCAAGAGGACGCTGGAGAAGGCCGCGGGCAGCGCCGGCGGCGACAACTACGAGTCCGTCACCTACGAGGGCTACGGCCCCGAGGGCGTGGCCGTCATTGTGGACGCCATGACCGACAACCGCAACCGTACCGCTTCCGAGGTGCGGCACCTCTTTGACAAATACGGCGGAAATATGGGCGCCTCCGGGTGCGTCAGCTGGTCGTTTGAGAAGAAGGGCGTCATCGTCATCGATAACGAGGATGAGGAGTACGACGAGGACACCGTCATGATGGACGCGCTGGAGGCCGGCGCCGACGATATGCAGGCCGAGGACGAGACCTTTGAGGTCACCACCGACCCCGACAGCTTCCCGGCTGTCCTGGAGGCCCTGGAGGCCAAGAAGTATAAGTTCGTCTCCGCCCAGGTGGAGATGGTGCCCCAGAACTACGTGAAGCTCACCGACGAGGAGAACATCAAGAAGTTCGAGAAGATGCTGGAGCTGATGGACGACAACGACGACATCCAAAACGTCTGGCACAACTGGGACGAGGACTGAGAAAAAACATAGCACGTCACCTTATTAAAAAAACGAGGCCAAATGGCCTCGCTTTTTTAATAAGGTGACCGGGCCTGTAAGCCGGGTTCTGTCGTGGACAGCCATTAATCTAGACCGGCAGTTGCCCGCCGGTTCAAGCCGTTTGGGGGACGGACGGGCCGCCCTTGTGTCCCCGTAGTTGCTCCGGATAGAGTTTACAGCGGAAATATGTCTCCATACTCCGAGTGGGCTCTTACCCCACCTTTCCACCATCTCCTCGCTGAAACCGCTTTACCTCGGGCTGCAAGTGTTCGCCCTCGGGCGCGGGTTTCGCTCGTCGATTCCCCACACGACCCGCTGACGCCGGGCTCGTACGGGGGCCCCGAGTTAGGCCCGCTTTAGCGTGTTTGCAAGGAAGTCTATTTCTGTTGCACTTGTCCGAGGGTCGCCCCTGGCGGGTGTTACCCGTTATCCTTGCCCTGTGGAGCCCGGACTTTCCTCACGCGCCTAAGCGCCCGCGGCTGTCCGGCCCGGTCACCGGGATTATTTTAAATCATTCCCTCCGGTTTGTCAAACACAATTGCAAATTTCAAGGAGATGGTGTATAATGATCATGTCTATTTCTTCATCTGCAAGGAGCGCATCATGACACTTTCTCAGTACATCGACTCTCTCCGGGGCAAGCGCGTCACCGTCATTGGCCTGGGCGTCAGCAACAGGCCCCTGGTGCGGCTGCTTCTCAAGGCCGGCCTCGACCTGACCGTCCGGGACGCCGCCGCCCCTGAGAGCCTGGGCGACATCGCCACCGAGCTTTTGGAGCACGGGTGCAGGATCATCACCGGGGAAGATTACCTGAAGGAGATCGACGCCGACATGATCTTCCGTTCCCCCGGCGTCATGCCCCACGAGCCGGGGATCCTCCGGGCCGTGGAGAACGGCGCCGTACTCACCAGCGAGATGGAGGCCTTCTTTGAGGTCTGCCCCTGTCCCATCTACGCCGTCACCGGCTCCGACGGGAAGACCACCACCACCACGGTCATCGCCGAGATGCTGAAGGCCGACGGAAAGACCGTCCATGTGGGCGGCAACATCGGGACGCCCCTTCTGGACAAGGCCGATACCATGAAGCCGGAGGACGTGGCGGTGCTGGAGCTGTCCTCCTTCCAGCTGATGACCATGAAAAAATCCCCCACACGGGCGCTGGTGACCAACGTGGCCCCCAACCACCTCGACAAGCACAAGAGCATGGACGAGTACGTGGACGCCAAGCGGAATATCTTTCAGAACACGCCTCACCCGGAGGTGGTCGTTCTCAACGCCGACAACGACATCACCCGCGCCTTTGCCGCCCGGGCGGGAGCGGGCGTCCGGTTCTTTTCCCGGCGCGACACCGTGGAGAACGGGACGTTCTGTGAAGACGGCACGATCTACGCCTCTCTGGGCGGCAGGACGGAGAAGCTCATGGAGGCCGGAGAAATCTTCCTCCCCGGCGCGCATAATGTGGAAAATTATCTGGGCGCTTTCGCCCTTCTCTACGGGAGCGTGAAAAATGAGTCCATGACCGGCACCGCCAAAACGTTCCGGGGCGTGGAGCACAGGATCGAGCTTGTCCGGGAGCTTCGCGGGGTAAAATATTATAACGACTCCATCGCCTCCTCGCCCTCCCGCACCAGGGCGGGCCTTAAGTCCTTTGCGCAGAAGGTCATTCTGATCGCCGGCGGCAAGGACAAGGGCGTGCCCTTCGACGCCCTGGGCGAGGATATCCGGGAGCACGTGAAGGTGCTGGTGCTCACCGGCCTCACGGCGGAGAAGATCGAGAAGGCCGCGCTGGACGCGGGATATGACGGGCCGGTCATCCGGAAGGACGACTTCCGGGAGGCCGTTCTGGCGGCGGTTGCCGCGGCGGGGGAGGGCGACACCGTGCTTTTGTCCCCGGCCTGCACCTCCTTCGACCGGTTCAAAAATTTCGCCGAGCGCGGCAATTATTTTAAAGAGATCGTGATGGGGCTTTCGTGATGGATTCGATACTTGAGCTTTCCAAAAGGGCCGAGGCGGACTGCGCCCCGGTATTCAGGCGGATAGACGGCGTGGCCGAGGAAAACACCAAAAAGGTGCTTTCCGCCTTTCAAAATCGCCGCGTCTCCGCCCCTATGTTCGCCGGCACCACGGGCTACGGGTACGACGATCAGGGCCGGGATACCCTGGAGCTTATCTGGGCGGACGTGTTCGGCGCGGAAAAAGCCCTGGTGCGGCAGAGCTTTGTCAACGGCACCCACGCCATCGGCGCCGCGCTCTTTGCCGCGCTGAGACCCGGTGACACGCTCCTAGCCGCCACAGGCGCGCCCTACGACACCCTGCAAAGCGTCATCGGTCTCACCGGCGATTACCCGGGGAATCTCCGGCAGTACGGCGTCCGTTACGCTCAAACGGAGCTTTTGCCCGACGGGACGCCGGATATCGGGGCCATCCAAAAAGCCGCCGCCGATCCGTCCGTCAGGGCCGTGGAGATCCAGCGCTCCTCCGGCTACGCCACAAGGCCGGCGCTGTCGGTGGATGCCATCGGGCGGATCTGCGACGCTGTCCACGCGGTGAACCCCCAGGCCGCCGTGATCGTGGACAACTGCTACGGCGAGTTTACCGAGACGCGGGAACCGTGCGAGGCGGGGGCGGATCTCATCGCTGGGTCGCTGATTAAAAATCCCGGCGGGGGCCTGGCGCCCACGGGGGGCTATGTGGCGGGGCGGAGCGATCTGGTGGACGCCGCCGCCATGCGCCTGACCGTCCCCGGCATTGGCGGGGAGTGCGGCTGTTCGCCCTACGGCTCCAGGCTCTTTTATCAGGGCCTCTTTATGGCGCCCCATGTGACGGCCCAGGCGCTGAAGACCGCCGTATTCGCCGCCCGGATGACGGAGCTTCTGGGCTTCCGCTCGCGGCCGGCCTATGACGCGCCCCGGAGCGATATCATCCAGTCCATCGACTTCGGCAAGCCCGAGCTGCTTGTCCGGTTCTGCAAGGGCATCCAATCCGGCTCGCCCGTGGATTCCTATGTGACGCCGGAGCCCTGGGATATGCCGGGGTACGAAGACAAGGTCATCATGGCCGCCGGGACGTTCGTGCAGGGCGCGTCCATCGAGCTCTCCTGCGACGGCCCCATGCGGGAGCCCTACACCGCCTATATGCAGGGCGGCATCACCTTTGAGGCCGGCAAGCTGGGCGTGCTGAGCGGATTGGAAAGCCTGATGGGCTCATAAAATTTCGGTAAAATTCGATCCTTTCGCCGCATATACTCCACCGGGGGTGGGGGAATGGGCAGATGGAGAAGGATCGTTTGGGAGCTGAGACGCCGGAGGGCGGGGATCGGCCTTGCGCTGCTTAGCGCGGGCACGCTGGTGATCGCGCTGTTCACCACGGTGACGCTGCCGCCCACTGTGACTGAGCTCGCGCTGGCCACCGCCACGGACGACATCACTATCATCGTCAACGACGTGGTGTCGGAGATCCTGGAGGGGGGAGAGCTGGACTATGAAAAGCTGGTCACCCTGGAGCGCGGCGACCAGGGCGCCGTCACGGCGCTGATTGCCAATTCCGCCAATATCAACGCTCTGAGAGCCAAAGTGACCAACGCCGTGGTGGAGCGGTTTGCCGACACCGATCTTACGCGTATCTCCATCCCGCTGGGGAATCTCGTAGGCGGTACGCTGCTCTCCGGCAAGGGCCCCAGGTTGAAGCTGGATATCCTGTCCGTTACCAACGTGGTCACCAGCTTTCGCAACGAGTTCACCTCCGCCGGGATCAACCAGACGCGGCACAGGATCATTTTGGACGTGGACGTGTCCCTGGAGGTGCTGATGGGGCAGGACAGCGGCACGGATTCGGTGCTGACGGAGGTCATCGTCGCCGAGACGGTGATCGTGGGCTCCGTGCCCGACGCCTACGCCGCCATACCATAAGAGGAGGTTCATTGTATGGACACCGAAAAGAGGATAGAGGAGCTTCGCCGGCTTCTGGACGAGGCCAGCTTTAAATATTACGTCCTGGACGCGCCGGACATCCCCGACTATGACTATGACCGGATGCTCCGGGAGCTGGAGGATCTGGAGCGCGCCCGCCCGGAGCTGGTGACGCCGGACTCCCCCACACAGCGGGTGGGCGGAAAGGCGGTGGACGCCTTCGCGGAGGTGATCCACGAAGCGCCCCTGGAGAGCCTGCAGGACGTCTTTTCCTATGAGGAGCTGGAGGCATTTCAGCAGAGGGTCAGCGAGGCCGTGGGCCAGGCGGAATTTGACGTGGAGCCGAAAATCGACGGGCTCTCCGTGGCTTTGCGGTATGAAAACGGCCTCTTTGTTCAGGGCGCCACCCGTGGGAACGGGACGGTGGGGGAGGACGTGACGGAAAATCTGCGCACCATCCGCTCCCTGCCCCTGCGGCTGGAGAACGCCCCGGAGCACCTGGTGGTCAGGGGCGAGGTCTATATGGCCAAGAAGGTCTTCCGCGCCCTGAACGCCGAGCGGGAGCGGGATGAAAAGCCCCTGTTCGCCAATCCCCGGAACGCGGCGGCGGGATCCCTGCGGCAGCTGGATCCGCGGATCGCCGCCGAACGCAGGCTTGACATCATCTGCTTCAACATCCAGGCGGTGACGGGAAAAAGCTTTGAGACCCACGCGCAGACGCTGGAGTATCTGCGCTCCCTGCGGTTCCCCACGGTGCCCCACCAGGAATTTGGGTCGCTCCGGGAGTGCTGGGAACGGATCGAAGCCATCGGCGAGGATCGGGATCAGTTTGATTTTGACATCGACGGCGCCGTAATTAAGGTCAACTCCCTCTCCCAACGGGCCGCCCTGGGCAGTACCGCCAAGGCCCCCCGGTGGGCCGTGGCCTTCAAATATCCGCCGGAGAAAAAGGAGACGCGCGTCACCGACATCGTCATCCAGGTGGGACGCACCGGCGTCCTGACGCCAAAGGCCATCTTAGAGCCTGTGCGGCTGGCCGGAACCACGGTCACCAACGCCACTTTGCACAATCAGGACTTCATCGCCGAGCGGGATATCCGCGTGGGCGACACCGTCCTTGTCCAGAAGGCGGGGGAGATCATTCCCGAAATCCTCAGCGTCAACCTCTCCAAGCGCCCCGCCGATTCGGTGCCGTATGAATTCCCCACGGTCTGCCCCGAGTGCGGGGCGGAGGTCAAGCGGGACGAGGGCGGCGCGGCCATACGCTGTCAGGGCGCGGAATGTCCCGCCCAGCGCCTGCGGCATATCGTCCATTTTGCCTCCCGGGCCGGAATGGATATCGAGGGGCTGGGCACGGCGGTGGCTCAGCTGCTCATCGATAACGACCTCATCCGTTCGCCGGGGGATATCTATTCTCTCTCCGTTCAGAATGTGGCGGCGCTTCCCGGACTGGGCAAGAAATCCGCCGAAAATCTCCTGAACGCCATTGAAAATTCCAAATCCAACGGGCTTGTGAAGCTCCTGGGCGCGCTGGGCATCCCCCAGGTGGGGCAGGCGGCGGCAAAGGTTCTGGCGCGGCGCTTCGGCTCTATGGAGGCTCTGGAAAACGCCTCGGAGGAGGAGCTGACCCAGGTGGAGGACATCGGCCCCGTCACCGCCCGGAACATCCGCGCATGGCTGGATTCTGACCAGGCCCGCCACCTGCTGGGCCTTTTACGGCGGGCCGGCGTGGACATGACGCATACGGAGGATGCCGCCGACAGGCGCTTTGAGGGCCAGACCTTTGTCCTGACAGGCGCGCTCTCCCGCTACACCCGCCAGGAGGCGGAGGAGCTGATCGAGCGCCTGGGCGGGAAAACGGCCTCCTCCGTCTCGAAAAGGACAAGCTTCGTGCTGGCCGGGGAGAACGCCGGAAGCAAGCTGACAAAGGCCCAGAGCCTGGGGATCCCCGTCATCACGGAGGAACAGTTTGAGGAAATGACGCGCTAAGCGCCCAGCGTATACCGAGGTACCCAAATGAAATTCAAAAAAGCACTTTCCCTGATCCTGACCCTCGCGATCCTGTCCACCCTTACGGCTGTTTACGCCGCGCCCCTGGCTCCCACCGGGGAAACCGTCTACCACAACCGCGCGGAGATCGCCCCGGGCCTCCTTTACGACAATTCGATCCTCGTCAATTCCGACGGCAAGCGCGTGGAGACCTTCTCCCTGGAAACGGTTCCCGGCGGCCCGGTTTATCCCCTGGTGGCCTTTGGGGACGTTATCAACGATTTTATGACCATCGACGACGTCATCGCCAACGCCGAAGAGCGGGGCCTCAACGTCCTTGGCGGCATCAACGCCGACTTTTTCTACAGCTCCCGAAGCCTCCCCCTGGGGGCCGTCGTCGCCGGGGGACGGTATCTTTCCGGCAACAGCGACGAGAACATGCTGGGCTTTGACGAAAACGGCGCGTTCTTCTCCGACCACCCGGCCATTGACATCACCCTGGAGAACCTGGGCGGCGGGGAGACGGTGGACGAGCTCACCGGGGAAGTCCGCTCCAATGCCGGGAAGACGGTGGAGGTTCACCAGTTCAATAAAGTCCGCATGGCCGGCAGCGGCATTTTTCTCTATGACGACGGCTATGACAGCGTCTCCACCGGGACAAGCCTGGACGGCTGGGCCGTGATCTTCCGTATTCTGGAGGGCGCCATGACCGTCTCCGGCCAGATGACCCTCCTGGTGGAGCAGGTCATCCCCGCCGGGAAGGACTACCCGCTGGACGATGAACACATGGTACTGACCGCCCAAGCCGCCAGCGCTTTTCCCACGGAATATACAAAGTTCAGCGTGGGGGACAGGGTCACCCTGAAAACCACCTGCTCCGACGAACGCCTCGCCGGCGCGCAATACGCCACCGGCTGCGGCGACCTGCTGGTGCATGAGGGCCAAATCACCGACAGCGCCGGCTGGGATCAGGCGCTCATCGCCGTCCACCCCCGGACAGCGCTGGGCATCAAGCCGGACGGGGGTATCATCGCCTACGCGGTGGACGGGCGGCGCTCCAGCTATTCCAACGGCGCGCTCCTGGAGAACGTCGCCGCCGATCTGCTCTCCCGCGGCTGTACCGAGGTCATCAATCTGGACGGCGGCGGCTCCACCGTCATGAGCGTCAGGCTCCCCGGACAGGAGCACAGCGCTATCGTGAACCGGCCCTCCGGCACCCTTCGGAAATGCGCCACCTACATACTCTTCGTCTCGGACGAGCCCCCCACCGGCCATGCCTCTCAGCTCCATCTGCAGGAGGACGGCGCGTTTATCCTGGCGGGGGCCTCCATGCCCCTGACCGCCCTGGCCACAGACAGCGCGGGTCTGCCCGCGCCGCTCCCGGAAGATATTACGTTCTCCTGCCTTACCGGAACCGTTGAAAACGGCGTCTATACCGCCGGCGATACCGGGGTGGATACGGTCACCGTTTCTTCCCCCTCCGCCGGGATCTCCGGACAGGCGTCCGTCCATGTGACAGATACGGTGGATACGCTGACGCTGACGGACGCCGCCACCGGCGAAGCGCCCGCCGTCACCGGTCTGGAGGGGGACACGTCCGTCGCCCTCTCCCTTACCGCCGCGTATCTTTTACGGCCCGTCGCGGCGGAGCTCTCCCAGGCCGAGATCACTCTCACCGAGGGGCTGGGGTCGGTCACGGAGGGCGTCCTGACGCTGACGAGGGGCGATATCTTAAACGGCGAGCTGACCGTAAGCCTGGGGGAGTGCACGGCCACAATCCCTATCAGCTTCAAAAAGCCCGACGGCTTCTCCGATACCGCCGGACACTGGGCGGAGGGAAGCATCAAGCTTCTCTACGACAACGGCGCCGTCAATGGCGTGGGCGGCAACCGCTTCGACCCCGATGGCGTCATCACAAGGGCTGCTTTTGTCACAATGATCTGGAATTTCCTCGATAACCCCGCGTCCGGCGCTCCCTGCACCTTCCCGGACGTGGCCCCGGAGAGCTGGTACTACGATCAGACATCCTGGTCGCAATCCGTCGGCCTGATTTTGGGGAGGGACGACGGCTCCTTCGACCCCGACGGACATTTGACGCGGGAGCAGGGCTTCACCATCCTTTACCGGCTCCTCCACGAGCTTTTGAGGCGCGAGCTTCCGGCCCCGGACGGCGCGGCGCTGGAGGGCTTTTTGGACGCCGGCGATGTGGCTCCATATGCCCTGGACGCCGCGGAAAGCCTTGCCGCCTACGGGCTGATCCAGGGCTCTGACGGGATGCTGATGCCCCGGAAGGAGATGACCAGGGCGGAGGTTGCCACGCTCCTGGCCAGGGCTTTTTTCTGAAAACGGTAAAAACCCCACGGGAAAAAATATACTGTTAAGGAGGACGTAAAATGGCTGTACATGTCGTCAACGAGGCGCGCAGGTGCCTGCACTGCAAAAATCCCATGTGCCGCACGGGATGCCCCATCAACACCAACATCCCGGAGATGATCGAGCTTTTCCGCACCGGTCACAAGAAGGAAGCCGGAGAGATGCTGTTTGAAAACAATCCCCTCTCCGTTTTTTGCTCCCTGGTGTGCAACCACGAGAATCAGTGCGAGGGCCACTGCGTCCTGGGCCGCAAGGGCGCGCCGGTGCAGATCTCCAGCATCGAAAACTACATCTCCGACGCGTATCTGGACGACCCGGAGCTAAAGCGGGAACCCCGGGTAGGGCAGAGGGTGGCCATTATCGGCTCCGGCCCCGCGGGCCTAACCATCGCCGTAAAGCTGGCCCAGAAGGGGTACGATATCACCATTTTTGAGAGCAAATACAAGATCGGCGGCGTCCTGCGCTACGGCATCCCCGATTTCCGCCTCCCCAAGACGGTCATCGAGCGGTACAAAAAACAGCTTCTGCGGCTGGGCATCAAGATCCGGCCCAACGCCGCCATTGGCCTGGCGCTGACGGTGGACGATCTTCAGCGGGACGGCTATGAGGCTATCTTCATCGGCACTGGCGTCTGGAAGGCCAACAAGCTCAACGTCCCCGGCGAGAGCCTGGGGCATGTCCACTACGCCATCGACTACCTAGTGGATCCGGACGTGTTTATCATTGGCGAGACATTGGTGGTCATCGGAGCGGGCAACTCCGCCATGGACGTGGCCCGCACGGCGTTGCGCAAGGGCTCACGCCACGTGCACGTCTTCTGCCGGGAACCCAAGGCCGCCGCCAGCGAACGGGAGCTGGATTACGCCATCGCCGACGGTGTGGATATGATGTACGGCATTGAGACGGTGGAAATACGGGACGAGGGCGTGGTCTACCGCCAGCGCACCTTTGACGAGGAGGGCAATGTCACCGCCGTGTCCGAGCCCAGGCTCTTCCCCTGCGACAACGTGATCGTCGCCATCAGCCAGGGCGCTCAGAGCCGCATCGTCAACACCACCACGGGCCTCAATATGAACGAACGGGGCTTACTTGCCACCGACGAGCACGGCCGCACTACCCGGGAGGGCATCTTCGCCGCCGGCGATGTGTCCCTGG
Source organism: uncultured Oscillospiraceae bacterium (assembly GCA_947589545.1). Lineage (GTDB taxonomy): Bacteria > Bacillota > Clostridia > Oscillospirales > Oscillospiraceae > RUG626. Next base: position 60,154 of record CANQBA010000004.1, read on the forward strand.
GGGCCAAGACCGTGGTGGAGGCCGCCCGCAGCGCCAAGATCGTCGCCGACGAGATGGATCGCTACCTCACCGAGCGCCGCCAAAACCGCGTGGAAAAAGCGCCCGAGGTCCTCCCCATAGTCAACCGCGCGGAGGAGTAAGGAGCCGAAATTCAAAATGCCTGACGGCGCGGATCCCTCCGCGCCGTCAATTCATATGCGTTTTTCAAAAGCGTGAACCGGTCACTTGTCAAAGGACGGGTTCATATAGTAGACGTTTTTCTGATCCAGCTTCTCCAGCGTTTTGCCCAGCGCCTCGCCGAAGCGCTGGAAGTGGACGACCTCCCGCTCCCGCAGGAACTTGATGACGTTGTTGACGTCCGGGTCGTCGGAGAGTCTGAGGATGTTGTCGTAGGTGGTGCGGGCCTTCTGCTCCGCGCCCATATCCTCGGTGAGATCGGTGATAGTGTCGCCCTTGACGCCGATAGTGGCGGCGGTCCAGGGGGTGCCGGAGGCGAACTGGGGATAGACGCCGGCGGTGTGATCCACGAAGTAGGTGTCGAACCCGGCCTTTTTGATCTCCTCCGGGGTCATGTCGCGGGTCAGCTGATGGATGATGGAGGCCACCATCTCAAAGTGGCCCAGCTCCTCCACTCCGATGTCTGTGAGGAGCCCGCGAAGCTCCGGCGTGGGCAAGGAGTAACGCTGGCTCAGGTACCGCAGGGAAGCGGCCAGCTCTCCGTCCGGGCCCCCGTATTGACTGATGATAAATTTTGCCAACGCCGGGTTGGTGTTGCGGATCTTGACGGGGTACTCAAGGCTTTTGATATAGGAGAACATGGTTATTTACCCATCCTTTCGCAGTATTCCCAGGGCCAGGGGCCGTCAAGCCAGCTGTACCGGTCGGCGTTTTCCAGATCCTCGATCTTCAACGGCCCATAGAGCTTCACATAGCGCTCGTTGGCCTCCTTTTTGAGGGCCAGGGTGTCGCGAAGGGCCTTGAAGGCGTCCTTGTCGTCGGGGTGGGTGTCCAGATAGAGCTGCAGCTCCTTGACCATAAAGGCCAGGGCCATCAGCTCCCCCAGGGGCGTGCCGGCGTAGGGATTCGTCTTGTTGACCATGTTCATAAAGGGCAGGTCAAGGCCGGGGAAAAGCGTCCCCCGGTTCAGAGCCTCCGCAGGCGTGTACATGGGCGGATTCTCCCCCTGGGGCGGCACCCAGGAGGTGGCCAGCGGCGCGCACATGGGCAGCATCCCGCATTTATAGCCGCAGTCAGAGCCCGTTTCAGGCTTCATATTTTCCAAAACATGATTCCTCCAAATTCTCAAGTGGACCAACGTCCACACCATCCTATGCGCGATGGCTCGGATCGGTCAGAAATTTTTATTGAAGAAATTTGAAAAAGTGGTTGACATTTGTTATCTAACGTGCTATATATAAGATAACAGCTGTTATATTAAGCCTGAAGGAGGAAAATCAACGATGAAGCTGTCGCTTTCGGACGGGGAATGGAAGCTGATGAATCTGCTCTGGGAGGAGAGCCCTCTGACCATCGGTACCATGGTCGAAAGGCTTGAGAACGACACGGGGTGGAGCAAGGCGACCGTCAATATCATGCTGGGGAGGCTCATGGACAAGGGGGCTGTCTGGGCGGACAGCACCGGAAGGGCGAAGCTCTTCTATCCGAAGCTTACCCGGGACGACGCGGTAAAGCAGGAGGCGAAAAACACGCTGGCCCGGATCAGGACGGGCGGTCTTGGCCTGCTGGTCAACACCATGGCCCGGGAGTGCGCCCTCTCCGACGAGGACATTGAGGAGCTGTACCGGGAGCTGAAGAAGGGGAGGGAAGCACATGACTGAGCTTACCTGGATCCTCACCAGCTGTCTGCTGATCCTGGCGGTCGTCGCTATCCGGCGCTTCCTCGGGCGGAGGCTGAGGCCGGGGCTTCTCTACGCCCTCTGGGCGCTGGTGCTGGTAAGACTGCTCTATCCCGGGACGCTGTGGCAAAGCCCCGTCAGCGTGGAATCGGCGGCTTCCGGGTCGGAGCTTATACAGGACATGGAGGCCCTGCGGGAGCTGGACGATATCCGCTTTGAGGAAAACGGCACCGTCACGGGGCTTTACCGGGACAACGGCCCTGTCCCCGCACCGGGAGATCCCGGGACGGACGCCTCCCAGGGTGACAAGGCGCCTGCCGGGAGCTATGTCCCCGTGGCGGTGGATGTGACGCCCCAGCGCTTTGAACGGATGGAGCGCGTCCTGTCCGTGCGCCGTGTACTGGGGATCGTCTGGCTGGCCGGTACGGCGTTGACGGCGGGGCTGATCGTCCTCACGAATGTGACCATGTATGTCCGGCTGAGAAAGCGGCGCGTGCCCGTTCATGCCGCGTGTCCCGTGCGCGTCTGGGCGGTGGAGGGGCTGGATTCCTCCTGCCTCTTTGCCGGAAGCGTCTACATAAACCCTGAAACGGTGTACGATGAGGAGCGGCTCGGCCACGTCCTGGCCCATGAGCTCTCCCACCGGCGGCATTTGGATCCCCTGTGGGCGGCGCTCCGGTGCGCGGCCCTGGCGGTACACTGGTTTGACCCTCTTGTGTGGTACGCCGCCAACCTGTCCAGGCAGGACAGCGAGCTGTGCGCCGACGCGGGCGCCCTGAAACGTCTGGGCGGAGACGTCTGGGATCGTTACGGCGCCACGCTGATCGAGCTCTCCCGAAAGCCCGCGGGACTTTCGCCCCTGTGCGCGGCCACCACCATGTCCGGCACGAAAAAGCAGCTGAAGGAGCGGGTGATCATGATCGCCAGAAGGCCCCGAACCACCCTGACCGTGGCGCTGGCGGCCCTGCTGATCGCCGCAGTGGCCGTGGGGTGCGCCTTTGCCGGCGGGAACGGCGATACGGGCATGAATAAGGGAGACGACACCACCCACGACGCCGCCGGAGATATCATAGAGGATTCCACCGGAGACACCGGCGGCGGTTCCACGGAGCCGGAGGACGCCTTCAAGCTGCCCGGGGACGGCGACACGCTGGCATCGTTGCTGGACGGCGTCGCCAGCGTAAACGATTTGGCGCTTTCCACCAAGGAGTGGAATGAGCTGGAGGATCCCGTCAACGGCGGTAAAGCGGTGCTGGCGGAGAAATACCTCAAACTGCTCAGTACCGTTGTCTGGAAAAAGACCGATCCCGGCGCGTATGCGGACTATTTTACCGTGATTCTCCAGCCCGCATCCTATATTTCATCACAGACCTGGAAGATCACCGCCTTCCAGAACAACAGCGTCATACACCTGGAGACCTGGATGGGCGACGTCTGGCTGGAGGCCAGCGAGATCCCCGACATGGAGGGAATTGACAGACGGGACATCTACACAACGCTTTATAACTGGTTCCTTGACGCCCGCACCGCCTCCGGTCTCAGCGTTGGCGGCACGCCCATCACGGGGGAGGAGCTGTCACAGTGGCGCGAGATGTTCAGGGGCGATTACACAATTGACAACACGGGTTATCCCTCCTCCGTCAACGGCTTCTTTCTCTCCGACTGGGCCGACCCCAGGGATCTGGATCTGGGCGAGCTCCTGTACTACTTCGGCTGGCCGGAGTGGATGAATTATCAGGGTGACGACCCCACCGAGGAGGAGCTGGCGGACGTATATAAGGCCGTTCAGGACATGAACGGGGAGGAAGAGGTCACGTGGCTGGATGCGCTTCCCTGCCACAAGATACCCGCTTCCGTGGTGGACGTTGTGCTGGAGCATTACGCCGGGATCACCCTGGACGATATGAACAAGGACTGGCGGAGCGAGCTTCTCTACCTGGAGAAATACGACTCCTTCTACACCTTCACCAGCGACTTTGGCCCGGGGGAGTTCTACCCCCTCTACGGCGAGCGCCAGGGCGATATCCTCACCCTCTGGTCGTCCAGTCATGTGCTCACCATCGACCAAAGCGGCGACGGATGGAAATTCATCTCCCACCTTCCCCGCGGCGAATAACGGCATAAAAAGCTTCCCCCGCGCCTTCAAAAAGGAGGTGCGGGGGATTTTCATGCCTGATTTTACTTTGTCAGCAGGATCAGGATCAGGAAGCCCATAGCGGCGCAGAAGCCCAAGCCAAAGAGCAGGAGGGAATAGGAGACGCTTCCGGCAATGCGCTGGAGGGTGTAGCTCCGGCGGACGGCGGGGGTGTAGTCGCCCGGTTCAAAGTCCGCGTCCACACGCGGCGGGATGGGCTTGGGCCGCAGGAGGGTGTGATGGAGCAGGGCCACGCCCCAGTCGGTGAGGTTGTCCAGGATCCTGCACACAAGCGCGCCGCAGAAGGGGAGAAGCTTTTCAAGCAAAGGCCGGTAGAGAAGCTCCTCCAGATCCAGCCACGCGGGCCATAGATTTACATAAATCCTTCTCCCGCTCTCGTCCCGGCGCGTCAGGAGCAGGCGGATGACAAGGAAATACACCGCCGCGCCGATGCCCAGGGAGATGGCCGCCCCTCTGAGGTTGGCAAGGGAGAACCAGGCGACGGCGTGCTCCGGCGCCTCGCCGTTCATAAAGCCCTGCATGAGCCGCGCCGCGCCGCCCATAAGGGGCGTGGGGAACAGCCCCATCACCGGCAGAGCCAGGGCGGGGGTGGCAATGGCGAGGGCGGACTGTCCATTCATATAGGGCTTTTTCTCCACGGGCTTATCCGGCTTCTCCACGAAAATCGCCACATAAAGCTTCGTCATATAGGCCGCCGTCAGGCCGCCGGAGAGGAGGAACAGCCACTCCACCGCGCGATAGATGCCTGTGGAGCCGCCGGCCTCCGCCAGAAGCTCAATATATTCCACGATGGATTCATGCAGAAGCGTCTTGCTGACGTATCCGTTCCACAGGGGTACGCCGGCGATTCCCAGCGCCCCCATCAGAAAGCAGACGTTCAGCAGGGGCTTGTTCCGGCCCCAGCCGCGTATTTTATTGAGATCCAGCGCGTGGAGATTCATATACACCACCCCCGCGCACATAAAGAGCACCAGCTTGATGAGGGAGTGGTTCACCATATGCAGGCCCGTCCCCCAGACGGCCAGGGCGTTTTCCTTGCCCAAAAGCCCCTGCATCCCCGCGCCCACAAGAATAAAGCCGATCTGGGACATGGAGGAGCAGGCCAGGGTGCGCTTCAGGTCGATAGAGAAAACAGCCAGCACCGCGCCAAGCACCATGGTGACCACGCCCAGGGCCAGGATCGCCTTGCCCCAAATGGCGTCGCACAGGAATACCCGCGCGGTGAGCACCAGCATGCCAAAGACGCCGGCCTTTGTCAGGATGCCCGACAGCAGTGCCGAGGCCGGGGCGGGGGCCACCGGGTGGGCCTTGGGGAGCCAGATGTGCAGGGGGAACATGCCCGCCTTGGCCCCAAAGCCAAAGAGGATCAGCGCGCCGGGGAGATAGAGGACAGATCTGTCCGCCAGGGCCTCAGACGCGCTGTGGAGACTGTCAAAATCCAGCGTCCCCAGCCGGTGCTCCAGCAGGAAAAGACCCATCAGCATGACCATGCCGCCGATGACCGCCACGGCCAGGTAGGTAGTTCCGGCCCGCATGGCGGCGGGCTTTTCATCCTGGACTACCATCACGTAGCTGGTGAAGGACATGATCTCAAAGAAGATAAAGGCGGTGAAGAAGTCGTTGGAGAGAAACACCCCCGCCGTGGCCCCGCAGGTCAGGAGCGTAAAGAGATAATAGCGGTTGCGGTTCCGGTAATGACTGAGATATTCGCGGGAAAACACCGTCGTCATCATCCACATGAGGGCGGCGATCAGGGCGTAGAGGGCCCGGAAGCCGTCCAGCTTAAAGGAGAGGCCCCGCCCGCAGATCCCGGGGAGGGAGAGGGAGAACGCACGCCCGCCGCACACGAAGGCCAGAAGGACGGCGCAGAGAAGAAGCTCCGCGATCCCCACGGCGTCCGCCAGATAGTCCCGGGCGGTCTTGCTCCGGCGGCCCGCCATATAGGCCGCGAAAGCGCCCAGCATGGGGAAAAAGACCGGCAGGAGGAGAATCAAGTCGTTCAAAGCCATCGCCTCCTTACAGCGTCCCCGCGGCAACGCGGGAGAGAAGCTCCAAAAGCCCTTTGGAGCCGATGCCCAGGGCAATCATGGTGACCGTGAGGATCAAAAAGGGGAGCTTCATGTACCAGTTTGGATCCCGCGCCATCTCCAACCCATGTCCGCCCTCGCCCTCCGGCGGGAAGAAGGCGTTGACCACGGGGGTAAACAGGTAGCAGGCGGTGAGGATGGCGGAGACAAGCAGCGCCGCCACGCCCAGCGTGGGGAGAAGCCCGCCCTGGGAAAGCGCCGCCGTGGCCAGGTTCCACTTGCTCAAAAATCCCGGCAGAAGCGGCACGCCCACCAGCGCGGCGGAGGCCGCGGCGAAGGCTGTGAAGGTCACAGGCATATACCGGCCCAGGCCCGTCAGCTCCGGCACGAATTCCCGGTGGGTCTTGTACATGACGGCCCCGGCGCAGAAAAAGAGGGTGATCTTCATAACGCCGTGGAATACCATGTGACTGAGCGCCCCCGCCAGCCCCGCCGGGGTCATCAGGGTAACGCCGAACAGGATATAGGAGAGATTGCTGACGGTGGAATAGGCGAGTCGCCGCTTCAGATGCTGTTCCCGGAGGGCCATAGCGGAGCCGAAAACAACGGTAAACACCGCGAAGGCCATCACCGCCGCCTGTGCCCAGGTGCCGCGCAGAAGGGCGGGGCCAAAGCAGTAGAAGGTCACCCGCATCACCGCGAAGACCCCGGCCTTGACCACCGCCACCGCGTGGAGCAGGGCCGTCACAGGCGTGGGCGCCACGCCGGCGGAGGGGAGCCAGGAATGGAAGGGGAACACCGCCGCCTTGACGCCGAAGCCGAAGAAGCACAGGAGATAGGCTGCCAGCACCAGGGTGCGCCGGGGCGGATCGGCGCCCATGAACCCGCCGTAGGCGAAGGTCAGGGACGGATCGCCGTAGGCATAGAGCACGATGAGCCCCAAGAAGGCGCAGGCCGCGCCGCCGATGGAGAAGCCCAGATATTTCAACCCCGCCCGGACGGAGCGCCTGTCGCCGGAGTGCATCACCAGGGGGAGCGTCGCCAGCGTCAGAAGCTCGTAAAAGAGGTACAGCGTGATCAGATTGGCGCTCTGGGCGATGCCCAGGGTGACGCCGTAGGAGACGGTGTAAAAGGCGAAAAATCTGTCATCCCCGCCCTCGTGCTTGATATACTCAAAGGCGTAGAGGGAGGCAAGGGGCCAAAGGAACGCCACCAGCCCCGCGAAAACGCCTGTCAGGCCGTCAAAGGCCAGGACGATGTGAAGCTTATCCGTCAGGGGAAAGACCGTCAGCGGCCCTTCAGGGCGGTGAAGGAGCAGACACGAGACCGTGAGTGAGGTGGCCGCAACGGCGGCTTCCACATAGATCTCCCGGTGAAGCCGCTTTTTGAATCTCCAGAGGGGCAAAAGCGCGCCGGAGAGGACAGGCAGGAGGATGGAGACGATCATAAGAGCTTTCATAGCGCGCCTCCCTTCAGACGAGCGTCCCCGCCAGGGCGGAGACAAAGCCGGTGATCAGGCCGGGGAAAAGGCCGGTCAAAAACGTAAGTGCGGTGAGAAGCACCAGGGAAAGGGTGATCCATAGCGTGGGCTCGCGTTTTTGAAGGGCGGAATAGTCAAAATCCGCGCCGGGAAGGAAAGCGGAGACGGAAACAGGCGCCAGATACCCGGCAGTGAGCAGGGCGCTGACCAGCAGAATGACCGGGCCGAGCCAGGAAAATACGGGTATGTCCGAGCGCAGAGCCCCCTGGGCCAGATACCACTTGCTGACAAAGCCCCCCAGAGGCGGGATCCCCACCAGGCCCAGCGAACAGAGGGTAAAGCACCACATGGTGACGGGCATTTCCTTGCCGACGCCGCGAAGCTCCCGCACGTCCTTCCGGCCGGTCTTTAAAATCACCGCGCCGGCGGTGAAAAAGAGCGCGTCCTTGATGGCGGAGTGGACGGCCACGTGGAGCGCCGCGCCCACAAGGGCCGTGGGCTCCAAAAGCGCCAGCCCAAAGAGGATATAGGACACCTGGCTGACGGTGGAATAGGCCAGGCGCTTTTTGAAGATCTTTTCCTTGTACGCCAGCATGGAGCCCAGAAAGACGGTGATCAGCGTCAGAGTAAGCCAAACAGTCTGCACCCACGTCCCACGCAGGAAACCGGCGCCGAACTGATAAAAGACCACGCGGATGACGCTGAGTACGCCCGCCTTGGTGATGACGCCGGACAGCAGGGCGGAGGCCCCGGCGGGCGCCTCCGGGTGGGCGGCGGGCAGCCAGGCGTGGAGGGGGAACATGCCGGCCTTGGCCCCGAAGCCCAGGACAGAGAGGAACGCGGCGGCCAGCAAAAGCTCCTCATGCCCCGCGGCTTTGTCCAAATCCAGCACGCCGCCGGGGATAAAGGCCGTGGTGTCGCCGTAGGTATAGAGGACAAAAAAGCCGAAAAGGCCCAGGCACGCGCCGAAAACGGAATAAAAGAGATACTTGAGTCCGCCGCGTCTGGCCGCCCCCGTCTGGGTGTGGAGGGCCAGGGGCGCGGAGAACAGGGTCATCAGCTCAAACCCCAGATAGAGCGTCAGGTAATTGCCGGCAAAGCAGAGGACCATCAGCGCGCCCTCCGACAGGAGCAGGAAGGCGTAATACCGGCTCCGGTTCTCCTCATGGAGCATATATTCCTGGGAGAACAGCCCCGACATCAGCCACATAAAGGCCGCCAGGAGCGAAAAGAGCTTCCCAAAGCCGTCCAGGGAGAGGGTGAGACAGAGATCGGCGGACAGGCGCGCAAGCGTCAGGCTGTCCCGTACAAAAAGGGCGCAGAGGGCCGTAAAGACAAGCTCCGCAAGCAAGATCCCCACCACGAAAAACCGGCGGGAGCCATCGTTTCTCAGTGCCTTAACATGCAACGTAAAGGCCGCCGCCACCGGCAGGAGAATGGGGAGCAGGAGAAGATACCGTGTTTCCATACGCGCCTCCCTCACATGCCGAACAGGGCCAGGCCCTGCCGTACAGCGCCCACCACATATTCGGAGAACGCCCCAAAGCCTATATTCAACAGCACGAAAGCCGCTGTGGCAAAGGCGTAATCGGCCCGGTAACGCACGCGCAGGCCCTTGTATGCCGCCTGCTCACGAGCGGAAAACAGGTTGAAGATCACGGGGACGTAGTAGAGGGCGTTCAACAGGGTACTGACGGCGATGGCGATCAAGGCCACGACCGTGGTGACCGTCCCCGACTCCAGCGCGCCGGCGGTAAGCTCCAGCTTCGTGACAAAGCCGGCGAAGAAGGGGATGCCGATCATGGACAGCGCGCCCACGGTGAAGGCAAGCCCGCCCAGGGGGTCGCGCCGGCCCGCGCCGGCAATGGCGGCCATGGACTTATGCCCGCCGGATACGTCCATAAAGCCGCCGGCGGCGATAAAGAGCATAGGCTTGGTGATGGCGTGAACCAGGATCTGCACGCAGGCCGCCGTGACGCCCAGCTCCGAGTGGAGGCCCAGCCCCAGGTAGATATACCCCACCTGCGCCACGGAGGAATAGGCCAGCATACGCTTCAGATCCCGCTCCCGAAGCGCCCCGACGGAGCCCAGGATCATCGCCAGCGCGCCAAAGACGAACAAAAACCAGCTGACCTGCTCCGAGACGATGATCTCCAGCCCGAAGACGCGGTAGAAGATCTTGATCAGCACAATGATGTAGCCCTTCAGCACAAGGCCGGAGAGGATGGCGCTGGAGGACGCCGTAGCGCTGCCGTGGGCATCGGGAAGCCAGGAGTGGAAGGGAAAGAGAGCGCTTTTAACGGCCAATCCCACGGAGAAAAGGCCGATGATCACGGTGAGCGGCAGGGAATATTCGCCGGTGGCGAAAATTTTCCGCACCCTCTCCGCGATACTGGGCATGAGAAGCTCGCCGGTGATGCCGTAGAGGATGACGATGCCCAGAAGGAATAGGCCGGAGCCCAAAAGGCTCATGATCAGATACCGCGTGGTGGCCACCAGCGTTTTGGCGGAGCTTTTCAGCATCACCAGGGCGCAGGAGGCGATGGTATTGATCTCCACGAACACGTAGGCGGTAAAGAGGTCGTTGGTGTAGATCAGGGCGAACAGGGAGCTCATCAAAAGCGAACACATGGTAAAATAGAGATTCGTCTTTTCCGGCTCGCAGTCGGCGAAGATATGGTGCATCCCGCCTAGCAGGGAGAGGAGCATCACGCCGGAAAAGGCCGTGGCCATCAGCGCCTCCAGCACCCCTACACGGATCTCGTTGCCCCAAGGGGCGTTCCATTTGCCCATGCGGTAGATGTAATACTCACCTGTCTTCAGGGTGTAGAGCAGGACGCTGAAGCTCATCAGGGTCGTCAGCGTCAGCCAGACGAGGCAGAGCCCCCGGGCCTTCTTTCCCTTGAGCACGGCGCAGAAGACGCCGCAGGTCAGGGAGAAGACGATGGTGATGAAGGGAAAATTCTGCACAAGCTCCATCAATCCCGCTCCTTTCGGGCAAGATGCGTGATCTCGTCGATGTCCAGGGTGTGGAACCTGTCGTAGAGCCGGCAGGTGAGGGCCAGCAAAAAGGCCGTCACGGACACGGAGACCACGATTCCGGTAAGCACAAGGCCCGTGGGGATGGGATTGACGTAACGGGAGGGATCCGTATTGCCGTCGGTGATGATGGGGGCCAGGCGGCCGGCGATGTACCCCTTTGCGGCCAGGAAAAGATAGAGGCCGGAGTCCATGAAGTTGAAGCCGATGATCTTTTTCAGCAGATTGCGGTGCATGAGCAGTGTGGTGAAGCCGATGCCAAAGAGGATCATGGCGGCCGTCTCATAATAGTTGTTGACAAGGTGTTCAAAAAACGCGGGCATATCAAAGCCCTCCCTTCCGAAACAGGGCATAGAAGCAGTACATGGTGCAGGCCACCTCGAAGCCCACGGCGATGTTGATGGGCAGGATGAGGCCGCCGCTGACGATGCCGCCGGGGATCCCCAGCCAGACGTGGTCGTCCCACCCGTTGGCGCCCATGTAGATGAAATAGGCCATCAGCAGGGCGTAGACGGTGAGGCAGGCTGTTTTCACCGCGTGGTACATCTCGTCGCCGAAAAAGCGCTCGGTGCGCTTAAAGCCGAAGGCCACGGAGTTCAATATAAGCCCCGCCCCCATGATGGCGCCGCCGGAAAAGCCGCCGCCGGGGGAGGAAGTGCCGTTTAAGATCACATAGAGGCCGAAAATGAAAGCCAGGGGCACCAGGATCTTGGCGGCCTTCCGCAAAATGAGGTCGCTGTTGGGCTCATAATCCATATCGCCGCCCACTCTTTCGGGATCCAGCAGCTTCCCCCGTTTGCGCTCGGAGGGATCCACCCGCAAGAGGACGATAACGCTGCAGGCGGCCACAAAGAGGACGTGGGCCTCGCCCAGGGTATCAAAGCCGCGGTAGGCGGAGATCATACCCGCCACAGCGTTGGTGGCGCCCGTTTCCTCTATGGATTTGGAAACATACCGCTGCACCACCTCGTTGACCGCGGGGTTTTCAGCACTCCCGAAGGCGGGCAGGAAGCTGACCACCGACAGCAGGACGCCGATAAGCGTCACGCAGATGAAGACGGAGGCGATGCGGTAGAGGTCATGAAAAAGCTCAAACCCCTTTCGGGAAAACCAGCTCATAAGCCGCGCGCCGACGGGCTTTTCGGCGTGCTGGACTGAGAGGAGCCAGCGGTTTTCCGGGATATCCGTGTCCAGCGTGTCCCTTGGGGCAGGGGAGAGGGTGTAGTCCTCCTCTCGGAAGGAGCCGTTCTCCACAAAGGAGACGAGCCGCGCAAGAAAGCCGTCACTCCTCATCGCTGTCGTCCTCCTCGCGCCTCGCGTCCTCGGCCTTGATGGCGTGGATCTTCTTGAGAGTGGCGAAGAACAGCAGACTTGTGACCCCGGCGCCCACAGCGGCCTCGGTGATGGCCAGATCCGGCGCCTCCAACGTCAGCCAGAGCACCGACATGATCAGTGAAAAGCCCATAAAGATGATGATGGAGGCCAGCAGATTCCGGGTCACACTGACCGATATGGCGCAGATGATGAGAAACGTCAGAAGGATCCCTTCAAAAAGCGTCATTTTTCCTCCTCCTTCCGCATATCCTCCAGGGCCTGACGGCGCATCTCCACAGTCCCGCGCTCGAAGCCCTGCTCGTCGGAGTCATCGTCATTGGCCTCGGCGGAGTATTTCCCCACGGTCATTTCCATCAGCATGATGAGGTGGCTGGCGACGGGGCTGGTGATCCACACCAGCGCCACGACGGCCAGAAGCTTCAGCGTGGTCACGTTCAGCCCGTTGTAAAAGCAGGTGCCCAGGATCACCCCCAAAAGGCCCAGGGTGTCGCCCAGGGCGGCGGAGTGCATCCGGTTCAGGGCGAATTTAAAGCGGAAATTCCCAATCACGGAGGTGACGATGAAAAAGAGGCCGAAGGCAAGGCAAAAGGTTCCCAAAAGGAAACGGATCCAGTGCGTTATCATGAATTATCCCTCCTGTGATGGCGCTCCGCGTGGGCCTTGCGGGCAGCCCTACGGTTTTCCCGGTGACGCTGACGGCTCTTTTGCTGGTCAAGCCGCCACTGGCGGTAGACGCCGATATCCATTTTGGTGAGAACCGACACCGCCAGAAAGCTGAACATGGCGTAGACGATGGCGATATCCACCAGCCAGTCCTCCCGGAGCCGCAAGACCAGGCAGACGATGAGGCAGATGGACTGGGTGCCGATCATATTGACGCCCACGATCCGGTCGGACATCCTGGGCCCGATAAAGGTGCGTATCAGCGTCGTCAGGGTGCAGGCGGCCAGAACCACCATGGCGGCTGTCAGGATGGGCGGAGCCAGCGTTGTCAACGGATCCATGTCACATCTCCTCCCATTTCTCCAGCTTCTCCACAAAGCAGCCGGAATCCAGCCCCAGGCCCATGGAGCGGTCAAGGCAGTGCACCCGGTACTCCCCATCCCGCAGGCTTCCGGTGATGGTGCCGGGAGTCATGGTGATGCAGTTGGCCAGCAGAACGCGGCCCGTCTCTGTTTTGACCCTGTCGGTTGTGAAACGCGCCACCACGCTGTCAGGCTCCTTTTTCGTGTAGATGAAGGGCAGCAGGGCAAAGCAGGACTTGACGATCTCCCGGATCAGGACGGCGAAAAGGACAAGAAGCCGGGGAAGCCGCCGGACGGTGTCCCAGTCGCGCTTCAGACCGTAATGCATAAACCGGCAGCAGAAAAAATACAGCGCCGCCGTGATGACAAGGCCAAAGAGGACGACCTCCAAATTCACCTTGCCGTTCAGAAGGATCCAAACCGCGAAAAAGAGCACGAACATGTGTTTGACTTCCTTTAAATAAAAAGATACAAATATTTTAGTGATTCGCCGCGCCGTTGTAAACATTCAGAATTCATAAAATTCCAGGCCAAATAAATAAAAATTAGTGATTTTTTCAGGTTCTATGATATAATCAGTATAGCAGCCTCTTTCGGGACATATTTTTGCCGTGAAAGGAGAGGATCCTATGAAAAAAAGCTTTGCCCTGAGGGCCGCGGCGGCGTTTCTGCTGGCGGTCACTGCGGCAGGAATCGGCGTATATCAGGCGTATGATGCCCACCCGAGGCCGGCGGTCAACCTCACCGACACGACAAGAACAGCCAGGACGCTGGTGCTGGATCCCGGCCACGGCGGGGCCGACGGCGGCGCCGTTTCGGTGACGGGGACATATGAGAGCAAGATCAATCTGGCCATCGCCCTGCGGTGCCGCGCTCTGGCGGAGCTCTACGGCATAGACACGGTGATGACCCGAGAGAGCGAGACGCTGGATTACCCGGAGAGCGCATCCACCATCCACGCCAAGAAGGTCTGGGACACAAAGGCCCGGGTGGAGCTGGTGAACGCCACCCCAAACGCCGTACTGATCAGCATCCACCAGAACAAATACACCACCGCGTCCCCCCACGGCAGTCAGGCCCTGTACGCCAAAACCCAGGGGAGCCGGGAGCTGGCCCAGGCCATACAGTCGAATCTGTCCCAGGTGACAGGGGAGAGCAAGCGGACAGCCGCGCGGATAGGGGAGAGTATTTACCTTATGAACCACATTGACTGCCCTGCCGTACTGGTGGAATGCGGCTTCGTTTCCAATGTCCCGGAGGCGAAAATGCTGGAGGAGCCGGCCTATCAGCTGAAGCTGGCCGCCGTCATCGTGGGAACGTATCTGAACAGCGTATGTTAACATAATATATGTAAAATATTATGTTAAGTAAACATAATATTGTTATTGGTTTACATAACATAACGTCAAAATCGGTTTACATAACGTAAGGAGACAGAGAGATGAAAGCTAAAACGACCTTTTTCTGCACTTCCTGTGGGAATGAGTTTCCCCGCTGGAGCGGACAGTGCTCCGCCTGCGGGGCCTGGAATACCATCGTGGAGGAGCCGGTCAAAAAGGAGGAGAAACGTCCCGCCGCCGGAGCGGCCAAGGGTTTTCCTGCCAAGCGTCCGGTGCTTTTAAAGGAGGTGGATGTCACCGAGGAGATCCGGTTTGATACGGGTTTCGGGGAGCTTGACCGCGTCCTGGGCGGCGGAGGCGTCAAGGGATCGCTGGTGCTGGTGGGCGGCGCGCCGGGCATCGGAAAATCCACGCTGTTATTGCAGATCTGCGAGCACATCGGAAAAGAACACAGTATTTTATATGTGACGGGTGAGGAATCCGAGCGCCAGCTGAAGATGCGCGCCCAGCGGCTCCACGTGCAAAGCGACAATCTGCTGATCCTCTCCGAGACGAATATCTCCGATATCCTCGAGGCTGTGGGCGAGACGTCTCCCGAGATCCTCATCATCGATTCCATCCAGACATTGTATTCACCGGAGCTCAACAGCGCCCCCGGCAGTGTGGGCCAGGTCAAAGATTGCACCATGACCCTGATGCAGCTGGCCAAGGGCTCCGGCGTCACGGTCTTTGTCATCGGCCATGTCAATAAGGAGGGCGCCATCGCCGGGCCCAAGGTTCTGGAGCATATGGTGGACTGCGTCCTGTATTTTGAGGGCGAACAGACCGCCAATTACCGTATCCTGCGGGCGGCCAAAAACAGATTTGGCTCAACCAATGAAATCGGCGTTTTTGAGATGGCCCAGCACGGGCTTGTGGCGGTGCCGAATCCCTCCGAATTGCTGTTGTCGGGGCGGCCCAAAAACACGCCGGGAACCTGCGTCACATGCGTCATGGAAGGCTCAAGGCCCGTACTGGCGGAGATCCAGGCGCTTTTGACGCCCACCAATTTCAATGTGCCAAGGCGCACGTCCAACGGCCTGGACTACAACCGGGCGATGCTGCTGTTGGCTGTGCTGGAAAAGCGCGGCGGTCTGAGGATCGGCGGCGCCGACAGCTATGTGAACGTGATCGGTGGACTGTACATCGACGAGCCGGCGGCGGATCTGGCGGCCATACTGGCTATGGCGTCCAGCTACCGGGATATCCCGATCCCGGACGATCTGGTGGCTATCGGTGAGATCGGTCTGACGGGCGAGCTGCGCCAGGCGGCTCAGTTGGAAATGAGACTGTCGGAGATCGCGCGGCACGGCTTCAAAAGCGCCATCATCCCGAAACAGTACCGCACAAAGGTCACAGCGCCGGCGGGCGTGAAGCTTTGGGAGGCCCGATCCATCCGGGAGGCCATGGATCTGATCATCGGCTCCTGAGCGCCTCCGGGCACACTCTCCCGTTTTTCCCTCCCCCACATTGAACAAAATTTTTATTTTGTTCAGAAATTTGTGGACTTTTCCGGGAGGGTGTGGTATACTGGTTTTGGCCCCAACCACCGCTTCCCCGGCGTACAAAGGAGAATTTTTATGGACTACCGCACCGAGGCACCTGAGATCATCAGGAGCTTTCTCAATTATCACGAGAATATCGTCGGCCACTCCAGGAAAACCGTGGACGAGTATTATCTGGATCTTCGGATTTTTTTCCGGTATATGAAGCTCATTCGATCCGGCCTTCCGCGGGATACGGATCTGGAGACGGTCTCCATCGCCGATGTGGATCTTGACTTTGTCCGCTCCGTTACCCTCTCCGACGTCTACGACTATCTGGGCTACATGTCAAGGGATCGGGTGCGGAACCAGCACGCCAACGACCCGGAATACGGCCTGAATTCCGCCTCCCGCGCCCGCAAGGTATCTACTATCCGCTCCTTTTATAAATACCTGACCTTGAAGACCCATCAGCTGGAGTCCAACCCCATTCAGGATCTGGATTCCCCCAAGATCATGAAATCCCTGCCCCGATATCTTTCGCTCAATGAATCGGAGCGGCTTCTGGACAGTGTGGACGGGAAAAATAAGGAAAGAGATTATTGCATCCTGACGATCTTCCTCAACTGCGGACTGCGTATATCGGAATTAGTTGGATTAAATTTAACGGATGTTCGGGCAGATCATCTGCGGGTACTGGGCAAGGGCAACAAGGAGCGCGTTGTATACATAAACGACGCCGTGGCGGATGCCATCAACGACTATCTGGCGGTGCGGAAGACCGTCGCCCCCGGCGGTGAACGGGCGCTTTTCCTGTCCTCCCGCCGGGAGCGGATCAGCAAATCCACCGTCCACGCGCTGGTGAAAAAGCATCTGGGCGCCGCCGGGCTGGACGAGACGAAATATTCCGCCCACAAGCTCCGCCACACCGCCGCCACCCTGATGCTCCACTCCGGCGTGGATGTGCGCACCCTGCAGGAGCTTCTGGGCCACGAGCATCTGAACACCACGGAGATCTACACCCACGTGGAAAACGAGGGTCTGCGCGAAGCCGCCGCCCTCTCCCCTCTCGCCGGCCACAAAAAAGCGGCAAGGCCGGTGGAGGCGGAAAAGATCGATGAAGAGGAAGACGAATAACAGGGCGTTTATCACGGAAGCGGTCATGAGAATCGCTAAAGGCGCGCAAATTATTTGGCAAATTATTTCGCGATTTTGGTCAGATTGAGGTTGCCAATTTAGCGCGTTGTTGATATAATATGGGGAACGGTTCAAAAACTGTTCCCTTTTTACACGAAAGAAGGTTTTGACTATGCTTCGTTACGCCATCGACGGCTCTGTGAAGCCGGAGCGGCACTCAAGCTACGACGTGGTGATCGTGGGGGCCGGGATCGCGGGACTGTACTGCGCCCTGAACCTCTCCCCTGCCTTGACATGCTGTGTTTTCGCCAAGGAGACCATCGATATCTCCAACTCCTGGCTGGCCCAGGGCGGCATCGCCGTGGTGACGGCGCCGGACGACGACCCGGAGCTCCATTTCAAGGACACCATCGTGGCCGGCGCGGGCCTCTGCGACGAGGCGGCGGTACACGTCCTGGTGGACGAGGGGCCGCGGGATATCGCCGCGCTTATCCGGATGAACGTGCCCTTTGATCTCAACGAATACGGCGAGCTGGACAGAACCAGGGAGGGCGGGCACCACAAAAACCGCATCCTCCACGCCGGCGGCGACGCCACCGGGCGGGAGACCGTCAAGACCCTGGCCTACATCGCCTCCCAGCGGGACAACATCATCTTCCGGGACAACACCTTCTTTGTGGATATCCTCACCGATGAAAAGGGCGTGGCCGGCCTCATCGTCAAGGACGACGACGGCAAATATGAGACGGTGGCAACCCGGCATCTGGTGCTCTGCACCGGCGGCATCGGCCAGGTCTTTGAGTCCAGCACCAACCCCGCCGTTGCCACGGGAGACGGGCTGGCGGCGGCTATCCGGGCCGGCGCGGAGCTTCGCGGCATGGAATTCATTCAATTCCATCCCACGGGCCTCTGGTCCCCTAACCGGGAAAACCGCGCCTTTTTGATCTCCGAATCCGTGCGTGGCGAGGGCGGACTCCTGAAAAATGCCGAGGGTGTCCGCTTCATGGTGGGCAAGCACGAGCTGGCGGAGCTGGCTCCCCGGGATATCGTGGCCCGGGGGATCTACAACGAGATGAAGCGCACGGGCGAGGATCACGTCTACATTGACATCACCTCCCAGCCTGAGGAGGAGCTGAGCCACCGCTTCCCCACTATCTACAACGAGTGTCTGCGCCGGGGCATAAACATTTCGAAGGACTGGATCCCCGTCTGCCCCGTCCACCACTACATGATGGGCGGCGTTAAGACGGATCTCTACGCCCGCACCGCCGTCCACGGCCTGTACGCCTGCGGCGAAACCGCCTCCACCGGCGTCCACGGGGCCAACCGTCTGGCCTCCAACTCCATGCTGGAGTGCCTTGTTTTCGGCCGGCGCGCGGCGGAGGACGTAAACGGCTCCTTCTCCCCCGCCCTGTTCACCTCCGAGGAGCTTCAGCCGTCCCTGGCGGTCAGGCCGGCGCTGGAGCTTGATTTCAAGGCCCTGCGGGCGCGGATGCAGAAGATCATGAGCACCCACTGCTTTGTGATCCGCACCAAGGAGGGGCTGGAGACGGCGCTTCAGGAGATGAGCGGGATCTTAGATCTGCTGTCCGCCGGCTTCAACAGCGACAAGGCCTATGACGAGGATCTGAGTCTCGCGATTATCTCCAAGGCCATCATCGAATCCGCTCTGGCGCGGCGTGAGAGCATCGGAGCGCACTACCGGGAAAGCTGAAAAGCTGATGGGAGGAAGCTATGAACACAATCGGACTTGACAAATTGATCCTGGACGCTCTCAGCGAGGATCTGGGCACCGGGGATATCACCACCGAGAGCTGCATCCCAGCGGATGCCGTCTCCACAGGCTTCTTCCGCGCCAAGATGGACGGCGTATTCTGCGGAATGGCCGTTCTGGAGCGGGTGTTCCGGCTGGTAGACGAAAAGGTCGCGGTCACGCCATTGGTTTCCGACGGTGACCGGGTGAAGAAGGGCGAAAACATCGCCAAGATCACGGGCCCCTCCCGGAGCGTCCTGTGCGGCGAGCGGGTGGCGCTGAACCTTGTTCAGCATATGTCCGGCATCGCCACGGCCACCAGAAAGGCGGTGGAGGCCGTGGAGGGCACCGGCGCCGTCATCGTGGATACCCGGAAGATGACGCCGGGACTGCGCGTCCTGGAGAAATACGCCGTCAAGGCCGGCGGCGGCCGGAACCACCGCTTCAACCTGGCCGACGGCATCCTCATCAAGGACAACCACATCGTAGCCGCCGGGGGCATCGCCCAGGCCATCGAGGCCGTGCGCCGCACGGCCCCGCACACCCTGAAGATTGAGATCGAGTGCGAGACCGCCGCTCAGGTGCAGCAGGCCCTGGACGCCGGCGCGGACATCATCATGCTGGACAATATGTCCGTGGAGGACATGCGCGCCTGCGTCAGGCTCATCGACCGCAGAGCCGTCACCGAGGCCAGCGGCAATATGGGCGAGCGGGATCTGAGAGAGGTGGCGGAAACAGGCGTAGACATCATTTCCATCGGCGCTCTGACCCATTCGGTGGCGGCGTTGGATATCAGCCTCAAGTTTTCGGAGTGACTTAAACTGCTTTTCCGCCTCTGTGGATATTATACCATAGTTAAAGTATTCTGTCAATAGCAAAACGCAAAAATAATTAAAAATATTTTGGGCATGCAAAACCCCCGGCTGAAAAGCCGGGGGTTCTCGCATTTATTTTGGGGTCACGCCCTGGGGTGGGCCTTGTTGTATACGTCCTTCAGCTGCTTTTTCACCAGCTGGGCGTAGACCTGGGTGGAGGAGATATCCGCGTGGCCAAGCATCTCCTGGATGGAGTGCAGATCGGCGCCGTTCTCCAAAAGGTGCGCGGCGAAGGAGTGCCGGAGGGTGTGGGGCGTGATGTCCTTCTGGATCCCGGCTGTCTCCTGATAATGCTTCAAGACCTTCCAGAAGCCCTGCCGGGTCATGCGTTCGCCGTTGACGTTGACGAAAAGCGCCTGCTCCGTGGGCGATGCCACCATCTGGGGCCGGACAAGATTGATATAGTCGCTGACAGCCTTGATGGCGGCGGAGTACATGGGGATGAAGCGCTCCTTGTCGTGAGTGGTGCACTTGATGATGCCGGCGGAGAGCTTCACGTCGTCTATGTTGAGACTTATGAGCTCGCTGACACGGATGCCGGTGGCGTACAAAAGCTCCAGCATGGCCCGGTCGCGGTAGCCCTTCATGTCGGTACATTTGGGCTGGTCAAGCAGCAGCTCCACCTCGGCGCTGGTGAGGATCTGGGGGAGCTTCTTCTCCGCGCGCTCCACGGGGATATCAAACACGGGGTTCTGCTCCACCACGTTCCGGGACAGGAGGTAGTTGTAAAAGCACTTGAGGGAGGCCAGGTTCCTGGCGATGGTGGAGGAAGACTTCCCCGCGCCCCGCAGCCAGGCGATATAGCCGCTGACCGTCTCCTGGTTCACGGCGGTGACGTCGGTCCTGAGATAGCGTCTCAGATAATCGGCAAACTGGTTGATATCCCGGACATAGGAAAGATATGTATTGTTTGACACCTGCTTCACATCAGAAAGGTATCGCTCAAAGCTCTCTATATAATTATCTTTGGGCACATGGCCACCTTCCTTCGTATGAAGTCAAGAAGCGACGGGGAGCGGAAAGATCCCCGCCTCCATAAGGGCGCTCTCCCCCGCCGAAATCAGCAGCAACAGGATCGCCGCCAGGAAAAAGCGCATGAATAGATCGGCGGTGTACGCGCCCGGCCCCGCGGGCGGCTGGCGAAACAGCCCCACCCGGACAAGCTCGCCGGAGGCGCACATGGCGTCCACCGAAACAAGGAAAAGGATCGGAACGGACAGCAGGGCCGTAAACCCCACAAGAACCATCCCCGCCGCGATGCCCTGGGCCGCGTAGAGCCTTACAAGAGCCGCCAGCGTGAAGGAGAGGGTAAATCCCCGAACCGCCGCCACCGCCGGGATCAACGCGACGCCCAGCATGGTAAAGCTCAACAGGATCGCCAGCAGATGATACCAGGCGACGCTCAGGAAGACGGAGAGAAATCTGCCGTCGCCGGCGCCGGAAAGGAGCGTCTCCCCGTATCCGGAGAAAATCTCCGAGGCCGGATCCCCCTCCGTTATGCCGCCGGAGAGCAGGACGCCCAACAGGACGCCCAGCAGAAAACCCGCCGCGCAAAGAGCAAAAGCGGAAAGCGCCAGACGCGGTTCGCGCGTAAGGCCAGGAGAAAGCTTTCTTTTGTTCATACTCAAATCACCCGCACAAGACTATGCGGTTTTGGAGAAGAACATACCAAAAGTTTGTCCCCGACGGCGGCTCTTATATAATAACGCAACTGGAATAAATAATCAATAGAAAATCGAAATTTTGTTGATTATGCACATAAATTATGTTAACATCATTATGTTAACTGCATATACCGCGAAGCGGTAAAAGCCCCTTGAACGCCTGTAATAGCGCCATATTTTGCTGTACGATTCTGCAATCAGCACAATATATAGGTTATCACATGAAAATTATGTCAACATTGGCGCTTGATTACAATTTGTATTTACTCGGGCCGTCAATTTGCCGGATATTACCTGCGTCTGCGGCGGCGGTGTACAGTTATAGCGCCCGAGGCCAGGCCGCCACACAAGATACTGAGGAAAACGGCGATATCGGCCCCGTCCATAGTTGTGCTTGTTTCCGATAAAAGCATTACGACCAACCTTACCAAAATGACAATAGTGGATGTGGCGATCCCCGAGAGCAGGGCGGCCCCGTGGTTTTTCAGCCGCGCGGTCAGCGCTCCAACCGCCGCCGCCACGAAAGCGGAGATTACCACGATGGTTCGCTCCGCCCCCTCCCCTACCCTGCCGGCGGCCACAAACAGCGCCATGAACATGGTCATCGCCGTCGAGAGCGCGAGGCACACCGCCGCGCCCAGAAGCGCGCCGGTCAGGATCCTTTTCAGTTCGTTTTTTCCGTCAAGCTTTGCCATAAAAAAACCTCCCAGAGAACAAGCCTTGATAAGACTTATTCCCGGGAGGGGATAAAAATGCCTGATTCTTCAAAAGGGGCGGTTACGCCTTCTGATCCGGCTCCTCGGCGTCCTTGCCGGTGGAGGAGATGCCCCACTTGGCGATCTTGATGCGCACCCGATCCTCGCCGGTCTCGAAGGTGATAAAGTCGCCGGAGATGTTGACGATCTTGCCCACCATGCCGCCGATGGTGGTGATGTTGTCGCCCACCGCCAGGGAGTTGCGCATCTCCTCGGTCTTCTTCTTGCGCTTCTTCTCGGGGCGGATCATGAAGAAGTAGAAGACGAGGATAATGACCACCAGGTAGATGACCATGGTGCCGATGCCAAAGCCGCCCATGCCGGCGGCGGCATCCGTACCGTCGCCCGTGGCGCCGGTTCCGTCCCCGGCCGCGGGCATACAGCCGGCAAGCGTGACAAGGAAAAGCGCCGCGCACATAACGACGACGGCAATGCGCTTGATAAGCTTTTTGCTGTTTGAAGACATAGTTGACCTCCGTTTTCTTATGAGAAGTAATCCTATTATAGCGGGTATTTGGCGCAAATGCAAGAATTATTTGGCATAACTGTCATTTTCTTGTGCCAAGGAGCGGGGAATAGCGGTTTCGGAACGCCTCGAAGCATCCGTCGTCCAGACTTTGGCGGATCCTTTCGGCCAGCTTATTGTAAAAATAGAGGTTGTGGGCCACGGCCAGCCGGAGGCCCAGGATCTCCCCGGCGGCAAAGAGGTGGCGGAGGTAGCTTTTGGAATAGATCCGGCAGACCGGGCAGTCGCACGCCGGGTCGATGGGGGTGTCGTCCCGGGCGTATTTTTCGTTTTTGATGTTGATGATCCCGTCCCAGGTGAACAGGTGCCCATGCCGGCCGTTACGGGCGGGCATGACGCAGTCGAAGAAATCGACGCCCCGGTACACGCCCTCGATGATGTTTGACGGCGTGCCCACGCCCATCAGATAGCGCGGCTTGTCCTTGGGCATATGCTCCTCCACCGCGTCTATGGTGTCGTACATTTCCTGGGTCGTCTCCCCCACCGCCAGGCCGCCGATGGCGTAGCCGGGCAGATCCAGCTCGGCGATGGCGTCCATGTTGTCACAGCGGATGTCCTTATAGGTGGCGCCCTGGTTGATGCCGAAAAGCATCTGCCCGCGATTGACGGTGTCTTCCAGCGCGTTTAAGCGGTCAAGCTCCGCCTTGCACCGCGCAAGCCACCGGCAGGTCCGCTCCGCAGAGGCTTTGACGTAGTCGTAGGGCGCGGGCAGGCCGATGCATTCGTCTAAGGCCATGGCGATATCGGAGCCTAAGTTGGACTGGACGCGGATGGAGTCCTCCGGGGCCATAAAGACGTGCCGCCCATCGATGTGGGAGTTGAAGGCGGCGCCCTCCTCGGTGATCTTCCGCAGCTTCGCCAGTGAAAATATCTGGAAACCGCCGGAGTCGGTGAGTATGGGCCCCTGCCAGTTCATAAACTTATGGAGTCCCCCCATCTCCCGGATCAGCCCGTCCCCGGGGCGCAGGTGCAGATGGTAGGTGTTGGACAACTCGATCTGACAGCCCAGCTCCGTAAGATCCCGGGCGGACAGGCCGCCCTTGATGGCCCCCTGGGTGCCGACGTTCATAAAAACGGGCGTCTGGACAGCGCCGTGGGGCGTGTGGAAAACGCCGCGCCGGGCCCGTCCTTCGGTTTTCAGCAGCTCAAACATGTGATTCCTCCGTATACGCTCCGGATCCGTTTTTTCCGATTATACTATATCCGGCGGATTTTTTCAACATCGTCTTTTCGCCCGACGAAAATTAAACAAAATTCGTCGAAATAACAGAAAAAATGCCTTGCAAAAACCGACATTGTTTGTTAGAATAGGACTATGAACGATTTAAAAGAAAAAACTTCAAAGGTGTTGGGCGGCACGAACGGCGCGCACACGGCAAAGAAGAATCCCGCCAAGGTCAAGAAAACGAAGCGGGTACTTATTTGCCTTATTTGTGTTGTCGCCGTGCTGGCCGCAGGCTATCTGACCGCGGTATACTCCAACATCCCCTTCATCGCCAACCTTCGCACGCTCTACATCGAGACCGCCATGAACACCCTGCATCACCAGTGGCTGGCCACCGCCTTTATCCCCGGCGATGTCATCGACAAGGTCATGGCCGATATCCAAGAGGAGATGGATAGAAACAAGATCGATCAGAGCGACCTGCCTCCGGGACCTGACTCCACCGCCCCGACGCAGCCGCATGTGCCCGACACGGCGGATTCGACGGATACGACGCCTCAAACGGAGCCCCCTCCCCCGCCGCCTCCCACGCCTCTGGAGCTGCTAACGGCCATGTTCCCGCAGATCGACACGTCCACCCTCCCGGCGGATCTGCCCCTTGAGAATATCCAGCGGAAGGACATAGCCTCCCTGGGGATCAAGACCACCGCCGGCGACACCGTATGGGCCATCGACATGCCCAACCAGCTCATCATCATGGAGGTCAAGGGCAACAATTACGTGGGCAAGCTGGCGCTCTGCAAGGGGAGCTCCCGCACCATTCTCGGCAAGGACACCAGGTTCTCCAGCCGCGGCGAAACGGTTGTGGAATTCTGCGAGGACTACGACGCCATTCTGGGCATCAACGCCGGCGGCTTTGAGGACGAGGACGGCAAGGGCCGGGGCACGGTGGCTGTGGGGCTTGTAAAGTCCCAGGGTGAGCTTATCTGTGAGGCCACCAGGAAGTCCCCGTTCCAGATCGCCGGGTTTGACTGGGACGACAATTTCCGTGTGGGCACGGAGGTGGACGTTGAGTCGCTTCGCGATGGGATGCAGTTCTTCCCCGTTCTCGTGGCCAACGGTGAAAAGCGTGTGGGCAAGGGCTCCAGCGGCATGGGCATCCAGCCCCGTTCCTGCATCGGTCAGACCTCGACCAAGGACACGCTGATGCTGATCATCGACGGCCGACAGCCCGGGTACAGCATCGGCACCACCGTTTCCGAGTGCGCCGATATCCTCCTGCGCTACGACTGCTTCACCGCCATGACGAATGACGGCGGCTCCAGCGCCATCATGGTCTACGACGGCGAGCCCATCACCAAGAACAGCGCCCACAACATGCCCACCGGCAGATACTTCCCCTGCGGCTGGGTAGTCCTGAAGCCCTCCGACGGCGCCGCCGTCGAGGATACAACGGTGGATGATACTACCGGCTCCGATACGTCTACAGCCAATTAAATTGTCATTCAAAAAACGCTCTGGCTTGCCGGAGCGTTTTCTGTTTGGCAAAGGCGTGGATAATCAGACTAAGGAGAAAAGAAAATGATTATTCGAGAGTTGACGACTATTGAACTCGATGTGCTTCTCGACTTATATAACAGCGTTGGTTGGACAAATTATACAAGAGCGCCCGAAATGCTTTTGAAAGCGTATGAGAATTCCCTGCTGACTTTGGGCGCTTATGTCGACGACAAATTGGCGGGGATCATCCGCGCGGTAGGCGACGGTTTTTCCGTTGTTTTCATACAGGATGTTTTGGTTTTTCCCGAATACCAGCGCAAAGGAATAGGAACAGAGCTTTTACATGAACTCATGAACCGATTTCCGGATGTCTACCAAATGGAGCTGATGACAGATAACACGTCTAAAACGGTTTCCTTTTATCAGTCGGTCGGATTTGTCAAGGCGGATGACATGGGGTGCTGCGCTTTTATGAAAATGTGAAATAACCCCTATTGCCCCACCCATTATACCATACCTACATACCGAAAAAAGAACGTTGACCTACCGGTTTCCCGGAAAGGTCAACGTTCTTTTTTTGAGGCATTTATGCCGCGGGGGATTTATTTAGCCTATTTCCACAGGTCATCCGCCGTTGTGGCGTTGGGGAAAAGGCGCTCCAGGGTCTCGAGGGTCGTTGTGGATCCGGGCATCACGCTGATGCTGATGTAGGACGAATAAAATTGCGAATCCGGTCTGTAGAAGCTGTAGCTGGAGGAGTCCTCATCTCCTAAGAGCAGCTCGCCGGAGCAGTAGAATCTCAACATTCTGTAGCAGTCCTCCCGTTCCAGCTTGTTATCAAAATCGATCACGCCTATCCGCCCGGCAAAGAAGTCGCTCTTTACCGCTTCCAGAAGCTCCAGGGCGTCGCTGCCGAAGAAAAACACCTCTTTGCCTGTCTCGCCGGGGGCCATATAGCTCAGTTCAAAATCGTCCTCGTTGTTATAGCTGTCAAAATTCTCATAGGAGTAGTCCACCTCCCGGAGCATACCGCCGGCGGCCAGCTGGCGCTCCAATTGGGCAAAGCCGTAGATCTCCCAGTAAAGCTCACGGTTGCTTATGATATCCTGCAGGGCGTTGGCGGTAGTACCGGGGACGTCCGCCTCGGGCATGGCGAAGGTGTATACATACTGGCGGGTATGATCCCCCGTCTTTGTATGGTAGACGACCTCGATGTTGATACTGCCGCCCTCTTTGTGGTAATCTCCCGAAAAGGGCAGATCGCCGTTGCCGTACGCGACGGCGTTTTTATGGATCGTGATGATGTCCTGGATCGTGCGCGGATCCGTGGTGGTAAAGCGCCCGTCGTTTCCGGAATTCCACCCCACATTGGCGTAGAACTGGAGCACGTCCACGCTCCTTACATCCTCCACATCGGGGATCCAAGACTCAAAGCCCAAGAAATCGAAGGTGATGCAGGCCATAGCCGCCGCCATAACAGCGGTCACCGCCAGGACGCCCTTCCACTTTTTGAAAACCCGGAAGGTCTTGTCCAGGAGCATCTGAGCGGCGAAACAGCCCAGTACCGTCCAGATGACCACCATGATGGGCAGCGTGCCCTCCCCAATGATCTCCGAGGTCACATAGCCCGGGAACAGGCCGGAGCAGACGGCGACGCCGTATTTGAAAACTGGCCGCACAAAGCGGTAGGACACCACGTCCCCGGCGGATTCCAGCTTGCGGTGCTTGTAGAGGAGGAACGCGCACACCAGGAGCACCACGGCCACGGCGCAGTAGACCAGCAGGATTTTCTCGTTCACGGCCAACGTTTTCCCTAACTTGTCATCGTACTGAAGGCGCACATTGGAAAGAGGCGACACAGGCGTAAGCCACTCCACAAGGCTGTCCACGGTGTTTCCAAAGCCCGCGAAGCCCCAGAAGGTGCGCTCCGCCACCACGTTGATCAGCTCATAGAGCAAATACGCAAGACAGTTCAGAATGACGTAAAAGGCCGGCAGGGCCAGGATGTGCCCGGTGAGGACGCCGCAGAGGAACGCGAAAGTGTAGAAGAAGAACATCATGCCCATGCCAACGCCCAGCCAGGCGAGGCACGGCAGTACCGGAGCGGCGCCCCAGGCGAAGCCGATCACAGCCATAAACACCGCCACAACAATTTGCGGAAGGGCCACGAAGGAAAAGCCCGAGAGGTACTGGGTCAGGAAAATGCCCTCCCGGCGCACCGGGAGCGTCCCGTAGAAGTTGGCCGACCGGGAGGCATACAGGTGGCTCAGAACCGCCATAGCTGCAAAGAGGCCATAGACCAGGGCAAACCAGATATGGGCTCTGGCGGAGCTTGCCATAGCGGAGTAATAGTTGTTATCCGTACCGATGTACGAGGTCAGAGCGTTGATGGGCAGGATAAACAGCCAGATGACCAGGTAGCTTGCCCAGATGGGCCAGAAGCGGGTGAAATTCTTCTTAAAAAGCGTCCAATCAAAGTACGATGTCCCGAACCGCATAGTCCTCACCTCCCATTTCGTAAATAAAGATCTCCTCTAAGGTCAGCGGCAGGGCCTCCATAAACAGCGGCTCATAGGCTGCGAACTTGGCCTGCGTCTCCTCCACGTTCCCCCGGACGATGTATGTGTAGATGCGCCCCAGGTTGGAGGTGTGGAGAATTTTGATGTCCTCCGGAAGGGCCGGGGGCTGAGAGGAATTGAAAGCGATCTGGAGCTTGACGATGCCGCCCTGGAGCTCCGAAAGGGATCGCTCCAGCGCCACCTTCCCGTGGCTGAGGATCCCCACGTGGTCGCACACGTCCTCCAGCTCACGCAGGTTGTGGGAGGACACCAGCACTGTGGTGCCGTACTCGGAGACGTCGCCCATGAGGATGGACCAGACCTGCCGGCGCATCACGGGATCCAGTCCGTCCACCGGCTCGTCCAGCAGGAGGTAGTCGGGCCGGCAGCTGAGTGCCAGCCAGAAGGCCGACTGCTTCTGCATCCCCTTGGACAGCCGCCGAATGGGCCTGCGCTCGTCCACCTCGGGGAAGGCCTCTCTCAGCCGGTCGTAGCGCCCCATATCGAATTGGGGGTACAGGCCCTGATAGAATTTCATCATATCCCGCGTGGTGGCGGAGCCGAAATAGTATACCTCGTCGGGGATCACCGCGATCCTGCGCTTGGCGGCGGGATTTTCATAGATGGGCGCGCCCTCCAAGGTGATCTCGCCGGAATCCTGCCGGTACGCGCCGGACAGGTGCCGCAGGATGGTGGACTTCCCCGCCCCGTTGGGCCCCACAAGACCGTAGATGGCGCCCCGGGGGATCGTCATGGTCAGCCCGTCCAGGGCGTGGAAACCGTCAAAGCTCTTGACAACATTTTTGACCTCGATCATTGTTCCTCCTCCTCTCTCCTGGCGAATCGAGCCGCCAGCTCGTCGGGCTTCACGCCCAGAAACGCAAGCTCCTGGACGATGGCGTCCAGCTTGAAAAACAGCTCCCGCCGCCGGTCCTCCCGTACGTCCGAGGGAAGCGCCGCAAAGCTCCCCTTCCCCGCCACCGTGTAGGCGTACCCCTCCTGCTCCAGCGCCTCATAGGCCCTCTGGATGGTGTTGGGGTTGATGGCCAGCGACCCGGACAGGGAGCGCACCGAGGGCAGCTTGTCCCCCGCCGGGATGACGCCCGTGATGATAAGCTTCCGCAAGCCGTCCCGCACCTGCTCGTAGATGGGCCGGCCGTCCCGGAAATTCAACTGCAACATTCGACCACCCCTTTCACAGCCGTATCATCTGTACTAGATGTGTTAATACAGTTATATTAGCACAGCCTCCGAAAAATGTCAACAAAAAAAGAGGGACATTAATAAAATGTTAATATCCCCCTCTATTAGAATTCTGTCACTCCCAGAAAAGCTCGTCCAGGGTCTTGCCCAGCTCCTTGCAGATGGCGATGCACAGGTTGATGGTGGGGTTGTAGTCCCCCTTCTCGATGGCGTTGATGGTCTGGCGGGTCACGCCCACCCGGTCGGCCAGGGCCTGCTGGCTCAGATCCTGCGCCGCCCTGGCGGCCTTCAGCCGTAGATTTTTCATTCCCGGTTTCTCCGATCCTGAAGGAGCTTCACCAGCAGGCATAGGAACATGCTGAGAAACATAAAAGCGAGGGCAAGATGGCCCCAGCAGGGGCCGAGCCGTCCGTCTACCATCGGGCCGTCCTCACGCAGGCGGTTGATGCCGTTGTCCAGCATTATCGTCCCCATGCCCCCCGCGGAGATAATCGATGCGATCCTGCTCCCCCGGACGGACACATAGGCGTCCTTGAAAATGCAGTAAATGTTGGCCACTGTCATACCGGCGGAACACAGGAAGATCGCCGCCGTACCGGCTGTCATGATCTCTCTGTCCGACAGTCCGTCGTACAAATAGATGCCAAGTCCGCCGAGAACCATCACGAGGAGCCCCAACCCGAAGCCCCTACCCTGGGCAATGAGCTGGCGCTCATCAAACTGTCCGTTGCCCACCTTGCTCTTTCGGTCATATGACGCGTAAAGGAGCAACGCCGTAAACCCGCCCACCAGCGCGAACAGAATCAGAGGGATAGCTATATTTGTCATAAGAACACCCCTTTCTGTTTTTTCTATTGTAATTCTTATCAGATAATTTATCAAGTATATTTTACGATTTGTCATAAAAAATATTCCCCCGCCGGATCGGCGGGGGAATACATCAGCAAGTTGATTCTCAGTTGAACCGCTCGCGGGCGGCGTAGGTGGTGTGTAGAAGCTCGTGGGCGCGGTGTCCGCAGGGCTCGCCCAGATAATCCTTGTAGAGCTGCTGGATCTGGGTGTTGTTGTGGGACTGGCGGACGGTCTGGCGCTCGTCCTCGGTGTAGAGGGCGGCGGAGCGCTTGGCCTTGTAGGTGTCCAGGATGTCGATGTCCTCGTTGGGCAGGAAGCAGGGCTTCACATAGGGCTGGCCGCCGCCGGCCACACAGCCGCCGGGGCATCCCATGATCTCGATGAATGTGTATTTGCTTGTGCCGGCGCGAACCTCGTCCATCAGCACCTTGGCGTTCTTCATGCCGTGGGCCACGGCCACGTTAACGGTAGTGCCGTCGATATCGATGGCGGCCTCCTTGATGCCCTCCAGGCCGCGCACCTGCTCGAATTTCACAAGCTCGTGCTCCTTGCCGGTGAGGATGTGGTAGGCGGTACGAAGGGCGGCCTCCATGACGCCGCCGGTGACGCCGAAGATGACGCCGGCGCCGGAATACTCGCCCAGGAGATCCTGGTCAAACTCCTCGTCGGGGAGCTTTGCGAAGTTGATACCGCTGCGGCGAATGAGGTCGCCCAGCTCGCGGGTGGTGAGCACGCAGTCCACATCGGGAAGGCCGGCGGCGTTCTTCAGCTGATCGCGCTCCTTCTCGAACTTCTTGGCGGTGCAGGGCATGATGGAGACGACAAAGATGTTCTTGGGATCCAGGCCGTTCTTCTCGGCGAAATAGCTCTTCACAATGGCGCCGAACATCTCGTGGGGAGACTTGCAGGAGCTGAGGTGATCCAGCTGATCTCCATAGTAGTACTCGGCGTAGTTGACCCAGCCGGGAGAGCAGGAGGTGATCATGGGCAGGACGCCGCCGTTTTTGATGCGGCCCACCAGCTCGTTGGCCTCCTCCATGATGGTCAGATCCGCGCCGAAGTTGGTGTCGTAGACCTTGTCAAAGCCCAGGCGCTTCAGGGCGGCCACCATCTTGCCGGTGACGGGGGTGCCGATCTTCATGCCGAACTCCTCGCCCAGAGCGGCGCGGACGGCGGGAGCGGTCTGGACAACGATGTACTTGCCGGCCTTTTTGGCCTCGTCGATCTTCCAGATCTCGCTCTTCTCCAGAAGAGCGCCGGTGGGGCAGACGCTGACGCACTGGCCGCACAGGATGCAGGGGGAATCCATAAAGCTGCGGTTCTCGGCGGGGCCAACGATGGTGTTGAAGCCGCGGTTCTCATAGCCCAGGACAGACAGGCCGTGGGCGTTCTGGCACCTGGCGATACAGCGGCCGCAGAGGATGCACTTGGAGGTGTCGCGGATGATGCTGGGGCTCAGCTCGTCCACGGTGACGGGGGTGCGCGCGCCTTCCTTGTTGATGACACGGGCGCCGGTCATCTGCGCCACGCGCAAAAGCTCACAGGAGCCGTTCTTGCCGCACTCCTGGCACCAGGCGGAGTGGTTGGAGAGCAGCAGCTCCACGCTGGTACGGCGGGCCTGGACGGCCTTGGGCGAGGAGATGGTGATCTCCATGCCCTCGCTGACGGGATAGACGCAGGAGGCCACGAGGCCCCGGGCGCCGGTAGCTTCCACCAGGCAGACGCGGCAGGAGCCCTGGTTGCACTCGCCGTGGTTGAAAGCGCAAAGGGACGGGATGTCGTAGCCGCAGCGCTTGGCAGCCTCCAGGATGGTGAGGCCGGCCTCGACCTGATAGGGATGTCCCTCGATTTTAATATTCACTAATGACATTTCTCGGATCCTCCCCTATTATTCCTTGATGATGGCCTTGAACTTGCAGGTGGACATGCAGGCGCCGCACTTCACGCACTTCTGGGGATCGATCTCCATGGCGGCCAGCTTCTTGCCGGGGGCCACGTAGTCGGTGCGGGAGATGGCGGAGGCCGGGCACTGCTTGGCGCACATGCCGCAGCCGAAGCAGGAGTCCTTCACGATCTTGTACTGCATCAGGTTCTTGCAGACATGAGCGGGGCACTTCTTATCGTTGATATGGGCCAGGTACTCGTCCATGAAGTGGGTCATGGTGGACTTGACGGGGTTGGCCGCGGTCTGGCCAAGGGCGCACAGGGAGCCGTTCTGGGTGACGTGAACCAGCTCCTCCAGGGCGGCAATGTCCTCAGGCTCTCCCTTGCCCTCGGTAATCTTGGTAAGGATCTCCAGCATACGTTTGGTGCCGATGCGGCAGGGCGTGCACTTGCCGCAGGACTCGTCGCAGATGAACTCCATGTAGAACTTGGCCACGTCCACCATGCAGTTGTCCTCGTCCATGACAATAGCGCCGCCGGAGCCCATCATGGATCCCTTGGCCACCAGATTGTCAAAGTCAATGGGCTCGTCGAGATACTCCTTCGTCAGGCATCCGCCGGAGGGGCCGCCGGTCTGGATGGCCTTGAATTCCTTGCCGCCCGGGATGCCGCCGCCGATGTCGTAGATCAGCTCCCGGAGGGTGGTGCCCATGGGAACCTCCACAAGGCCCACGTTGTTGATCTTGCCGCCCAGGGCGAAGACCTTGGTGCCCTTGGACTTCTCGGTGCCGTACTTGGCGAAGGCCTCCCAGCCCTCCCGCAGGATGTAGGGCACGCAGGCCAGAGTCTCCACGTTGTTGACGATGGTGGGGCACTGCCAGAGGCCCTTCACCGCGGGGAACGGAGGACGGGGACGAGGCATACCGCGCTTGCCCTCGATGGAATTGAGGAGAGCCGTCTCCTCGCCGCAGACAAACGCGCCGGCGCCCAAGCGGATATGTACGTTGAAGCTGAAGCCGGAGCCTAAGATGTTTTCGCCCAGAAGCCCGATCTCCTTGGCCTCACGGATGGCGATGCGCAGACGGCGCACGGCCACGGGGTACTCGGCGCGGACGTAGAAATAGCCGTTCTGGGCGCCGATGGCGTAGCCGGCGATGACCATGCCCTCGATGACGGCCAGGGGGTTGCCCTCCAGGATGGAGCGATCCATGAACGCGCCGGGGTCGCCCTCGTCGCCGTTGCAGACCACGTACTTTTCATCCCCCGCCTCGTTATAGGCAAACTGCCACTTGCGGCCTGTGGGGAAGCCGCCGCCGCCGCGCCCGCGCAGGCCGGCCTTCAGAACCTCGTCGATGACCTCCTGACGGGTCATGGTCAGGGCGCGCATAAGCCCCTGATAGCCGCCGAAGCCCAGGGCCTCGTCGATGTTCTCAGGGTCGATGGTGCCGCAGCCGTGAAGGGCGATGCGGTGCTGTTTCTTGTAGAAGTTGATGTCGTCCTGGCGCTGAACCTTCTCGCCGGTGGCGGGATCCACATAGAGAAGACGCTCGACGATCTCGCCGCCGATCAGATCCTTCTCTACGATCTCCTCCACGTCCTCCAGCTTCACCATGCGGTAAAGGGTGTCCTCGGGGAATATCTTGCAGAAGGGGCCCTGGGAGCAGAAGCCGAAGCACCCCACCTGGTTGACGGAGACCTTGTCGTGGAGGCCCTTCTCGTCGATGACCTTCTGGAATTTCTCGCGGATCTCGGCGGAGTTGGAGGAGAGGCATCCGGTACCGCCGCAGAGCACCACGGCGCGCTTGCCCTCCTCGCCCTTGAACTTGCCGTCCAGGCAGGCCGAGCACGCGGCGATCTTCTCATTGAGTTGTTCGGGAGTCTTTATCATATGAGCCTTCCTCCTTACGCGTTCCTATAGGAGGCAACGATGTCGGGGACATCGGATACCTTGACCTTGGGATAGACCTTGCCGTTGATGGAGACAGCGGGGGCGATGCCGCAGGCACCCAGGCACCGGAGGGCGTCCAGGGTGAACATCCCGTCGGCCGTCGTCTCGCCGCCCTTGATGCCAAGGACTTCGGAGAACTTGTCAAAGACCTGTCCGCCGCCCTTGACGTAGCAGGCGGTGCCCAGGCAGCAGCCGATGACATACTTTCCCTTAGGCTTCAAGGAGAAGTAGGAGTAAAACGTCACCACGCCGTAGATCTCGGCCACCGAAATGCCGGTCTTCTCGGAGACGATCTCCTGCACCTCCAGGGGTATGTAGCCGTACTCGTTCTGGATGTCACTGAGGATCATCATCAGCGGGGTGGGTTCGTCGGCATAACGGCCGCAGATCTCGCTGATCTTCGCCACAGCGTTTTCGCTTAAGCGAGCCATAGAAAATTACCTCCATTTTTTATCAGGGCCGGTTCTCTCCTCCCGAACCCCGGTTTTATAACCTCGTGCCCACAGCACGCCATTATTGTTAATAGAATAACATTCTTTACGCCAAACTTCAAGTGTATATTTCAGCGATTTAAGGCCCATTTATACAAATTTTTCGGCCAATCTGACAAGCCCGGAAAATAAAGGAACTGTCTCACGAAAAAAGCCCGCCTATCCGGTCCGGGTAGTCGCTCATGATGGCGTCCGCGCCCTTGGCCGCCAGATCCTTTGCCAGGTCAGGATCGTTGATGGTCCAGTACTGGACGGCGATGTTGTGCCGGTGGGCGTAGTTGACCATCCGGGTGGTGCCCAGCTTGATAACGTAGTCCTCGTCCGGGATCTGGAGGGCCACAAAGTGGTAGAAGCCCTCCGGCTGGTCGATGCCCAGGAGAGAGTAGAAATAAAACGCCGCCACCTCCATGACACCGGCGGAGCGGAGCATGTCCGGGTAGGTCTTGTCCATATACTCCGTGACCTCCCCGTGGAAGGTACCGATAATGGCCCGATCCAGCATATCCCGCTCCGAGAGGATCGTATAGATCTTATCCGCCGCCCGCTTTCCCTGTTCGCCGGAGTCCTTGATCTCCATGATAAAGCGGTATTCCCCGTATCCGTCCAGGAAATCAAAGAGATCCTCCAGCTTCAACACCCGCAGGTCGTCGGGGATGTCCTCCCCCCGGAGGCCCCGGTAGGGCGTCTCCCCCGCCTCGTTGACAAAGCTCTCCCCCATGTTGAGCCGGCGCAGCTCCTCATAGGTGTGTCCGGAGGGGTAGACGTTCTCATACCCGAAAACCTCCGCCGCGTCGGAGGTGCGATCCAGCGTCTCGTCGTGGAGCAGGATCAGCTCCCCGTCTGCGGTCAGCGCCAGGTCGAACTCAAAGATATCCACATCAAAATCCGACTCCACCACATTGCGAAAGGCCATCAGCGTGTTCTCCGGCGCGATGCCCCCGCCGCTGCGGTGGGCCGACACCATGGGCTTGCCGCTCTT
The DNA here is from genome assembly GCA_947589545.1 of uncultured Oscillospiraceae bacterium. Taxonomy (GTDB): domain Bacteria; phylum Bacillota; class Clostridia; order Oscillospirales; family Oscillospiraceae; genus RUG626. The sequence continues at coordinate 95,224 of CANQBA010000004.1, forward strand.
GGAGATGTACGGGTTGGAGCATCCCGACACATCTACCGGCGCCTCGCCCGACCAGTCGTGGGTCACCACAAGATACAGCGCCAGCACCAGCAGGCACAGCGCCAACAGGACGCACGCCAGAACGGCCAAAACCTTTTTCCCTTTTTTGCTCATAGCTTCCCCTCCTGCTCTCCACATCTCCTGCCCGGCCGGATAAACGGCTCCCTGACTGTCTTTGACAACAGCTCGCCGTATACCTCCGGCCTTCTGTACGCGTTGCCGTGCACCTCAACGGCCCGGTAGGCCCGAAGCCTGTCCAGGTCAAGCTCCACCATAAAGACGTCCTCCTCCCCGCCCGCTTCCACAAGGCAGGTGTCGCGGGAGCCGGCCGAATCCGGGAGATAGGCCACCCCGTCAAAGCAGGTGGAATGGCCGTTGCAGTCGGGCACAGAGGCGGGATAATTGCAGGTGGCGACGGCCAGCATGTTCTCATACGCCCTGGCCCGCAATTGCGAAAGCCTGTTGATCTCCATGGGGCAGGCGTTAGGGACAAGGATCAGCTCCGCGCCACGGAGCATCAGGATTCTGGCGCTCTCCGGAAATTCCCTGTCGTAGCAGATCATTGCCCCTGTCCGCACCGGCCCCTGGGCGGTGTCCAGCGAACACACCGGAAAATCCTCCCCCGGCGTAAGCATACGCTCGTCGCCAAAGGCGCAGGTGTGGACCTTGGCGTAATCCAGGACGCGTTTTCCGTACCGGTCAAAGAGCGCCAGACTGTTTCGCGGCAGCGGCGCGAAGGCCTCCAGATACGTCACTCCGACGGCCATTCCAAGCTCCGCCGCCAGGCGCCCGAAGGCGTTGACAAAATCCCCGTCCCGCTCCACGGCCAGCGCTCTGAGTGTATCCGGCTCCTGGGGGATCATGTACCCGCAGCTCCACATCTCCGGGAAGAGGGCGATATCCGCCCCCATCTCCGCCGCGCGCCGGCAAAAATCCGTTCCCTTTTCCAAATTCCCCCGAAGGCTCCCCGCCGGTTCGATCTGCAAAAGCGCAAGTCTCAGCATAGTTCACACCTCGTATGGATTATACCATTCTCCCGTATCCCTGACAAGAAGTATTTAATACTGTTCTTCTCTACCTGTCCCGCTTTTCCTTATCCCGGTCTATAATGAGATCGCACAGGCGCATGGCGACGGCGAACATGATCCCCGCCACCGGCCAGACGATCCATGTGGTTTCCCAATCCCTTGTCCAAAAGCTCCAGGCGAGATACACGGCGGCGGCGCTCAGCCAATAGACCGTGGAGACGGTTTCCTTGATACGGATCTTTCTCTGATCCCGCAGGGCGTACTCCCCCTCCTTCAAAAGCTTTTGCATACTGGCCCAGCGCACGCCCGCAAAGGTGAAAAGAGCCGCGCCGACGCCCGCCAAAAGGATCGTGACGGCCAGCAAGACTACGACAAAATACTCGTTTTCGGTAAACAACCCGATAAAGAGCGGGATCGGCGCAAGGACACACAGGCAGGCAGCGAGGATATTGCATTTTGCATAAGCGGGTCTGTACGCCCTCTGCCGTTCCCTGACCATGCCGTCCACGCCGTACTCCGTTTCAAAGGGCTCCCTGCCGACGAACGCAAATGGCGCGTTTTGAAAACCGCAGGAGGCGAAAATCGCCACGGCGGCGGCCACAAGGATCAGCAGAGCCGCAAGTCCCACGCCGGCGGCCAAATGGAGCGTTTCCATCGCGGCGCTCAGAAGGAGCAGCGGAATTACGGCGATTACGCACAGGAACGTGGCGGCGGCAATGCGTTTGGCCGCCTTTGCTCTCCACGCTAAAAATTCGTTGGCCAAAGCGAGAGATACACGTTTTATGGGCTCCCGATCCAAATCGTCCGTAAATTCCTCGTCCTCGATCTCGTCCTTGAGAAGGTAATCGGTGGTGACGCCAAAGAGCCGGCTCAGCGCCAGGATCTTCTCCAGATCCGGTACGGTCTGCGCGCCCTCCCACTTGGAGACCGCCTGCCGGGACACCCGCATCTTCTCCGCAAGCTCTTCCTGGGACCAGCCGTTCTTTTTCCTCAAATTCGCTATTTTGTCCGCCAAGATCATGTTAAATCCCTCCGCATAGATTTTTCGGCGGCCTTTTTGCCTGCCGCCGAGAAAATCATAGCGTCATTTGCGGTTGCGCGCCACCAAACGCCGGCTGGAAATCTGTCAACCGGGAGTTGCGTACGCTTTATCTTCCTTGCCGTCCACAGCGATGACGGCCATGCCATGCCTTTTTAACAACTTTTTCTACAGCCGCCAAAACTCTACATCATTATAAACAAATTCCGCCCTCCTGCTTTCTGAAAACTTATCCGTGGGATACCCCCGCGGGATCAATTCAATATATCTTGAATCCCCCGTTCGTCCATCAACCCCCTCTTTGTTTAAGGTGCATCGAGCGAAGCGAAAGGTATTTTTGATCATGTAGTTCCTATGATACTCTTTATCAAATCCCGTTCCGTTATAGTCCGCGGTGGAATTTTCAAAAATCGGTTGGTCCGCCAATAAAAGCTCACGAAGCCGAGGCAGCGATACAACTTCGCCTGTCTTATCTTTCAAATACAACCGAAAAGTCGGATCAAGCATGATGCGCTTTCCTGACGGCAAAAGGCAATCTACTACAACATGGCAGTCTTCAAAAGGATCTTCGTAAGGCATGCAAGTAATATGCTGCGCCTTGATCCCGTTCAAGCGAAGGAGCGAGGCTAAGAGGATAGAAAGTCCACGGCAATTGGATTTGTGATCATTCTTTTCACAAAACTCAATGATATCGGTTATTGTTTTGCCGGATCCCATTCCGCCGGAACCATTATGTCCAAAATGATCGCACGTAAAATCAAGAAGCCTTAAAACAAGTTCATCCTTGGTATTGTCCAAGCCGTTTATATATTCAGCATAATCATATTTTTCCAGAATTTGAGGAACGTCCCCGCCCAAAACGAATTCATTGCCTACCCCATACTCTATACTTCTGTCGTATTCGGCGTATTGCTTTAAGATTTCGATTCTTGTTTTATCCGTATTCGGGACGTATATTTCTATAGGGACATATTTATAGGGAGCATCTTCCGGAACGTCATCAAGTTTTACATATTTTATCGGCGTCTTTTTCCCATGCTGGACGTAAAAGCCTTCAAGCCCTCCGTCTACATATTGAACATGATAAACCATACGATAGTACTCATCGTTGATTTCGTAGCACAAATATCCGTCCTTTTCATAAACGCAGTTTGGCTCATAATTATAATATCCGCTTGATGAAAACGACATTTTCATGCGAAGGGGTGATTCATCAAAAATATTGATGGTTTCTCCCATATCTTCGTTATACCATTTTCCAACTAAGCGTTTATCCATGTACTTCACATCTTTCTATTTTAGAATACTGCTCAATGTTAGGCGCTTATTCCCACTCGTTGCTGGGTATCCTAATCTAAATAATTTTGCTTATGAATTCTGATACCCAGTATTTCCACGATTTGACCTATCCATATTATCCAGCCTACACGACCCGAGTTATCATTTTGTTATCGCCGTTGATAACAGGAGTCGTTGTATTGTGAATAAATCGGTAACTGCGGTAAGCAATTATAACTCTTTTCTCATAACGACAAAATCATCTCGTTTTTCTGTTATGACAAAACCTGCCTTTTCATACAAGCGAACAGGCCCCGTGCAATCCCATTCGTATCTTTCTTCACGAATAACAGGAAAACTCTCGATGGCCGAATACTGGTTGGCTTTTGCATCACTTATAACTCTGTTCAAGAGAGCTGTTGCGACACCTTGTCCTCGAAAATTGGGGGCGACCTCAAAACAAACCACTGCGATTTCACGATTTAGAATATCTGAATGAAAATGAGACCCGCCACAAGAATCGATTGGAAAATTTGCCTTATCGTTTGCGTTACACCAGCCAATTGCTTCTCCATCCACATATGCCAAATAGCCACGCAGAGCGCCTGATGCAATTTGCTGTTCTGCAATTTCTCTTGATATTTTCCCAAAATCAGCTGCATCAACATGATTGAATTTCGTCTGGTGTTCATTCTTGGTCATCTGATAGATTTGGCAATAGCATCGGTAAGATGAATTGTCAGTAAATGCCCGGTTTTCAAAAAAATCAAAATAATCTCTGGCAAGTTGTGGACTTAGTTGTTTAATTGTATAATTTATAATTGTAAAGCCCCCTTTCTGCTCATTCCCACTCGTTGCTGAGCATCATAACCTAAACAATTTTGCTTCTGAATTATGATACCCAGTATCTCTACGATTTGACCTATCCATATTATCCAGCCTACACGATGGGCTGTTATCATTTTGTTATCACGGGTGATAACGGGAACAGCATTGCTGTAAGTTCTAACGGATTGCAACTGAAATTATACCACCTGAGGCATCAAAAAGCAACTGCTTATTGTATGGACTCGAAAGACCAGCTTAGATGGATAAAAGTTTACTCAAGCCGTAGTTCAGATACTCCGGGAACACAAAAGGGAATTGGGAGTCCCGCGAAGTATAATAACAATGGAAATGTTTATATTACCATGATATATTTTTATACGGCGATTTGGAATAGTCCTTGTCACTGTGATGCCTTGGCTGGGTAGAAACGTTTATGTTTTATATTAAATCAAAATATAGTTTTTGACTATCTCTTTATAAGTTCTCATAAGCCGGTATAGCCTGTATTTACAGGCTTTCCG
>CANQBA010000005.1 GCA_947589545.1 uncultured Oscillospiraceae bacterium
ACAGGCTCCTGACCGGAAAACATAAATTAACATAGGGGTGTTCACAATGTTTCCCTACGGCACCGCCCCGAGCGGCGGTCCCTACAAAAGCGTATCAATCGAATATTGCGGAATTCGGCGGCCCGCCGAATTTCCAGTGCGTTTCGTTTACCGCCCCCGTAGGCGCGGCGGTTTGGGGAAGCTTTTTAAAAATTCATCGGGACGGTTTTGCGCCCGCGGGTTTATTCGATCTCCTGCCACCACCAGGAGGGGGAGAAGGGGGCGTTCTTCCAGTTGACCGTCTCCCCCGGGCACGGGGTCAGGGCGGCCAAGCCCGTCTCCTCGGCCCGGAGGGCGAAGCGCTGGACGGGGTCGTCCCAGCTGTGGCCGGAGAGGACGAAAGCGCCCCAATGGATAGGGATGGCGGCCTTGGCACCCAGGGTCAGGGCGGCATCCACGGCCTCCTCCGGGAACATGTGGATCTGGGCCCAGTCTGTGCTGTACTGGCCGCAGTCCAGAAGCGCCAAATCGAAATCGCCGAAGCGGTTGTGGATCTCCTCAAAGTGGCGGCCCGTGCCGGTGTCACCGCTGACATAGACCTTGTGGGCGTCGTTTGTCAGCACCCAGGAGGCCCAGAGGGTGCGGTTTTTGTCGGTGATATTCCGCCCGGAGTAGTGGCGGGCGGGTGTGCAGGTGACGGCGAGGGAGCCGGCCTCCGTCTCCTCCCACCAACCCAGGGCCACGATCTTGTCCCCGGCCACGCCCCAGCGGCGCAGGTCGTTTTCGATGCCGAAGGGGACGATATAGAGGCCCACCTTGCCGTCGATGGCCTGGATGGTATCCATATCCAGGTGGTCATAGTGGTCGTGGGTGATGATCACCACGTCGATGGACGGCAGCGCCTCCGCCGTCAGGACGGGAGGCGTGAAGCGGCGCGGGCCGGCGAAGGGCACCGGGGAGGCCCGCTCCGAAAGGATCGGGTCGAAGAGGATGTTGAGGCCGCTCATCTGCAAAAGGACGGTGGAGTGCCCCAGCCAGGTGACGGTCAGATCATCCTCCCCCGGATCCCCGAGCAGGGCGGGGGCGACGGCGGGAAGAGACTCCGCCGGAGCGGCGCCCTTGCCGGTGGAGCGGTCGGCATAGGGGTCGATCCCCCGGGCGCCCACGGCGGTGATCTCCTGGTTGAAGAACCGGTTGCCCTCGTAGTTGATGGAGCGGGCGGTATAGATGTTCCTGTCGGGGCGGCTGATATGGGCGCTGAAGGGCGGGTAAAGGGCGACAAAAAGGGCGAGGGCGGCCGCCGCCAGCGCCGCGATCAGCACGATCCGGCCCGCGATCCTGGCCCCTCGGTGGTTTTTGAAGAAGCTTTTGATGGCTTTCATCCCGTCACGTCCTTTCTGGGAACTATTATACGACGGGACGGGGGAAAACGCAAGACGGAAAGAGAAGGGACGCGGGGTTCAACTCCCCTCACCCTAACGCCGCCCTACGTCTACGATGTCCCGTGTCGCGATTTTGGCGTTTGTCAAAAGCAGGACGCCGGAGGCGGGGTGGCCGGCGATATACTCCCCCCGGGTGACCTGGTAGCGGCCCAGCTCCGCGCCGTCCTCGGTCTTCTGGCAGTCGAACCAGGTGACAGTGACGCTGTCGCCCCGGCGGAGGGAGCGGAGCCGCCGGTCCAGCAGCTCGGCCCTGTCGGCGTGGATCTCCGGGCGGGGGACAAAGCGCGGCTCTCTGGCCGCCAGGGAGTCGTCCAGGCCCCGGAGGGCGGAGAAGGGCGCGAAGATCTTGGCCCTGTCGGTGCGGGCCATTTTGGGATAGCGGCTGTCCCGCCGGGCGTTGATGATGTCCTGATAACCGTTCATTTTCTGTGACCTCCGATCTGGCCGTTCCGCTCGCGGGCGGTGGCCCCGTCTAAAAAATCGTACCCCTTCAGAAGGGCGTTTTTACCGTATTTCCGGTGTACGTCCAGCACGGCCCGCTGGAGGGCGCTCTCCCGGCGCTCCCGCTCCCAGTCGGAGAACAGATCCGTCTGCTCCGTCCGGGTGGCCCCGTCGGAAAGGCGTATGGCGGTGAGATTCAGCCGCCGTACCGCCAGCTCCCGGTTGACGATCCGGTCAAAAAGTGTCAGCGCGGCCCCGGTCACACGGGACAGCGCGTCGGTGGGCGCGCCCAACGGCTGGGTGCCGTGGGCGGAGACGGGGACGCGCCGCCCGTAATGGTCGTTTTTTGTGGCGCCGTCCCAGCCGGCATTGTCCCGGTCATATCCCACATGGAGCACCACCGCTTCCGCCACAAGCTCCCGGGCGGTCAGATCCAGCGCCAGCTCCTCGGCCATCTCCCGGAGGACGATCCGGGCCTCGTCGTAGCGGTAGGGCCGGGAGAGCACCTGCCCGGTACTGCGGGAGCAGTCCGTGGGCCGGTATGCCTTGATGTCCGCCATGGTACAGCTCTCCTCGCCCCAGGCGTGGTCGATGAGGATCTCCGCGTCCACCCCGAAGACGCGGTAGAGGACAGCCTCGTCCCGGAGGCTCAGGCGGGCCAAATCGCCCATGGTGAAGACCCCCAGGGCCGCCAGCCGGGCGGAGATGCCCCCGGCTACCTGCCAGAAGTCGGTGATGGGCCGGTGATCCCACAAGAGCCGCCGGTAGCTCTGCTCGTCCAGCTCCGCGACGCGCACCCCGTCCCGGTCGGGCTTCGCTTTCTTGGCCACGATATCCATGGCGATCTTGGCCAGGTACAGGTTCGTCCCCAGCCCCGCCGTGGCGGTGATGCCCGTTTGGCGCAGCACGTCCCGAATCATGGCGATGGCCAGCTGGCGGGCTGTCAGCTTCAGGGGCTTTGTGTACCGGGATGCGTCGATGAACACCTCGTCGATGGAATAGACGTGAATGTCCTCCGGGGAGACGTATTTCAGATAGATGCCGTAGATCTTCGCCGACGTCTCCACATAGAGGGCCATCTGGGGCCGCGCCACCAGGAAGTCCACGTCCCGCCCCGTGCGGGCCTTCACCTCCCGGAGCTTCTCGTAGACCTCGAAAAGCCGGGGCCGGCCGGGGACGCCCAGGGCCTTCAGGGCCGGGGACACCGCCAGACAGATGGTCTTGTCCGTCCGCTCCTCATCCGCCACCACCAGCCGTGCCGTCAGGGGATCCAGCCCCCGGGCCGCGCACTCCACCGAGGCGTAGAAGGATTTAAGGTCGATCGCGATATACATACCCACAAAGATCACCTCCCCCGTCTGACGGAGAGACAAGCTCAGCGCTGGTCTCCGCACCAGGCCACGGCATCGGCTTGGAACGCAAGTCCTTCCGGCCCGCCGACATGGGCAAAATCCGTCTGGAGCGACTTTCGCGCCGGATAACGGCCCTGAAAACGCTCCCGGATCACCTTCTCCATCACTGGGATATTCCACACATCCCGGAACAGGCAGTCGATCTGCACCACGCTGTCCAGCGTCAGGCCCACAAGGGCTAGCCTGCGCGCCATCTCGTCAAAAGCGCCGTTCACCTGTTCCTCCACAGCGCCTCCCACATTTCCTACGCAGTAGCTGAGAAAGCAGAAGCCTCCGGCCCGGACAATCCCGGAGTGGGCCCACGCCTCATTTACATCCGCCCGCAAAATTCCGCTCATAGAATTTCCCGCCTCCCTATTGACAACACGCGAAGTCTGATGTACAATTGAGGAAGTTGAACTTCCCAACCATGAGCCTATTATAGGCGATTTGACTTCGCTTGTCAAGGGGAAAAGCGAAAAAATTGAGAAGTAAAATTACCCAAAGGGGGGGCGGCGGCGTGAAATTTGGCGAAAAAATAAGGGCTCTGCGGACGCAGAAGAGGATCTCCCAGGAGCAGGCGGCCAGGGCGGCGGGCATCTCCCGCAGGGCCTACGGCTCCTACGAGCAGGACGGGATCTACCCCCGCAACCGGGAGATCTACGCGCGGCTGGCGGCGCTTTTTGAGTGCGACGTCAACTATCTTTTGACCGAGGACGAGGATTTTGTCGCCCAGGCGGGGGAGAAGTACGGCCCCCGGGGGCGCGCCCAGGCCCAGCGGCTGGTCTCCGAGGCCACGGCGCTTTTTGCCGGCGGGGAGCTGGCGGACGAGGACAAGGACGAGATGCTCCGGGCCATCCAGGAGGCGTACTGGATCGCCAAGGAGCGCAACAGAAAGTATACGGGGAAATGATATGACGGACAAGGTGGAGATCGCCAGGCGCGCCGACGCACTGGTACGTTTTTCCGGCGAGCGGGATCCCCGGCGGCTGGCCCGGGAGCTGGGGGTGGAGATCCTGTCCCGGCCCTTTGCCGCCCAGAAGGGGGCCTATACCGTCATCATGCGGGTGCCGTTCATCTTTCTGAAGGACGATCTGGATCCGGTTTGGGAGCGGATCGTCCTGGCCCACGAGCTGGGGCATCACATCCTGCACCGGGCCAAGGCGGAGGAGCGGGGCGGATTCCGGGAGTTCGACCTCTTTGACGTGAACGCCGGCCGGTTGGAGCGTGAGGCCAACCTGTTTGCCGCCCAGCTCCTTTTGGAGGACGGGCCGTTTTTGGAGTATGCCCGGCGGGGATGGGACACGAAGACCGTGGCCGCCGCCCTGGAGACGGACGTGAACCTGGCGGCGCTGAAGGCGGATATCCTCATCGCCCGGGGGATCACCCTCCGGCCCCAACCTCATCAGGAGCGGTTTTTATCAGCGTGAGGGTCTTGCCCCGGCGGGGGGTTTATAAGGTGTCCGCCTTAAGGGCGGACGGTGACTTGCTTTTCTCCTCTTTTGTGTTGACAAAAGAGGAGAGCGCCCGTGGGGAGGCGGGTGCGAGGGGGGTGGGACATGCCCCCGTACGAAGAATTCCCGAAATTGTTTCGTCATACGCTGTAGGGGCCGCCAAGAGAGGCGGCCCCTACGAGGTAATACGATAAATTTCCGGGAATTCGACGGTGCGGAATTCGATGGCGCGGCGTGTGGGCCGATATGGTCATCGGCCCCTATGGGTGCGTGGTACGAAATGCGCCCGGAATTCGGTGGTGCCATGGGCCGCCGAGGGCGGCGGCCCGTACGGCGTTTAAAGGAAGGAATTCCGGAAATCGGCGTGCGGGAAAGAGCTCGTCTTTTGCGGAAGTTTCCCTGCGGGCGAGCCCCGGGGGAGTCCAGATGGGGGCTCGCAAGCCCCCTCTGGTCGTTTTTAAAAGGAGGAGTCCAGAGGGGGGAAGATCGAAATCTTCCCCCCTCTGGTTTTTTTCCTCTTTTGTTGCCTTTTCTCCTTTTGGAAATCCAAAAGGAGAAAAGCAAGTCCCCGTCCGCCGTTAAGGCGGACACCTTATACCCCCGCCGGGGGTACGGCGGAAAGGTTATTTTCCCACGCAGAAGCGGGAGAAGATGCGCTCGGTCACGTCGGCGGAGAGGGTACGGCCGGTGAGCCGCCCCAGGGCGTTCAGGGCCGCTTCGATCTCCGTCAGGACGGCGTCGGGGGTGACGCCGTCGGCGATGGCGGCTTTGGCCGCGCGGACGCCGTCCAGGGCGGCGGCCACCTCCCCGGCCTGACGGGCGTTGGTCAGAAGCTCCCCGGCGGGCGCGTCGGGCACGTCGGGGAGAAGATCATCCAAAATCCGTGAGAGGGTCGGCAGGCCAGCGCCGGTTTTGGCGCAGACCGGGAGGCGGGGAAGGGCCTCTGGCAGGGTCGAGGGATCCAGACTCCGGGGCAGGTCGGCTTTGTTGAGGATCAGCACCGTGGGCGCGGCCCCGGCGGCCTTTTGGATGACCGTCCGATCCTCCCCGGACAGAGGGCGGGAGCCGTCCAGCACCGCCAGGATCACCTGGGCGGACGCCATAGCGGCGAAGCTGCGCTCCACGCCGATCCGCTCCACCTCGTCGGCGGCGCTCCGGATGCCGGCGGTGTCGATGAGCCGCAGCTTCCGATTACCCAGGACGCAGGTGTCCTCCACCGTGTCCCGGGTGGTGCCGGGGATGGCGGTAACGATGGCCCGGTCAAACCCCAGAAGAGCGTTCAAAAGGGAGGATTTGCCCACGTTGGGCCGGCCTACAATGGCGCAGCGCACCCCCTCGCGCAGAACTTTGCCCCGGTCGAAGGTGTCCAGCAGGGCGGTAAGGGCGCGCTCCGCGCCGGTCAGGGTGTCCAGATATTTTTTTGCCTCGAAGTCCTCAATGTCCTCGTCGGGCCAGTCCACCGCCGCATGGAAATGGGCCGTCATATCCAGCAGGGCGGAATAGACGGGCTCCGCCCTGCGCTTGACCGCCCCGCCCAGCTGTCCGGCGGCGTTTTCCACCGCCGCCACGGTGTCGGCGTCGATGAGGTCGGCCACCGCCTCAGCCTCCGTCAGATCCAGCTTGCCAGCCAAAAAGGCCCGCTTGGTGAACTCCCCCGGCAGGGCCTGACGGGCGCCCGCGCGGAATAACGCGGTCAGGATCGCTCCCAGGGCGGCGGGGGAGCCGTGGCACTGAAGCTCCGCCGTGTCCTCGCCGGTATAGCTGTGGGGCGCCCGGGAGACGGTGCACAGGCACATATCCAAAAGGGCGCCGTTCTGGCCGTATACCCCGCCGTAAACCAGCTTACGGGAGGGGGTATCCGCCATTTTCTGGCCGGAGCCTGCCCGGAAAACGCTGTCGACGCAGGCCACGGCCCCCTCGCCGGACAGACGGATGACGCCGATGGCGGAACGGACGTCCCCGGTGGCCACGGCGGCGATCAGATCAGACATGGAGCTCCTCCAGCTCCGAAAGCCACGCCTTTGCCGCGGCGTCGGAGGGCATACGCCAGTCCCCCCGGGGGCTGAGCGCCACGGAGCCCACCTTGGGGCCGTCGGGCAGGCAGGAGCGCTTGAACTGCTGGGCGAAGAAGCGGCGGACGAAGGTGCGCAGCCACTTCAAGATCGTTTCGTCGTCATAGGCCCCCGCGAAGGCGTATTTGGCCAGACGGAAGATCTTGGCCGGCCCCATGCCCCAGCGGACAAAGTAGTAGAGGAAGAAGTCGTGAAGCTCATAGGGCCCCACCAGATCCTCGGTCTTCTGGCTGATCTCCCCGTTCTCCGCCGGCAGGAGCTCCGGGGATACGGGGGTGGCCAGGATATCGTTCAAAACGTCGGAGAGGGCCGCGTCCCCGCAGGTGTCGGCGTACCAGCCCACCACGTACCTGACCAGGGTCTTGGGCACGCCGGCGTTGACGCCGTACATGCTCATGTGGTCGCCGTTGTAGGTGGCCCAGCCCAGGGCCAGCTCGCTGAGATCCCCGGTGCCCACCACCAGGCCGTTTATGCTGTTGGCAATATCCATCAGCACCTGGGTGCGCTCCCGGGCCTGGGCGTTTTCATAGGTGACGGAGCGGTCAAGCTCGTCGTGGCCGATGTCGGTGAAGTGCTGGCGGACGGACTTGGTGATGTCCACCACCCGAAGCTCCGCCCCCAGCTTCTCCGCCAGGAGCGTGGCGTTGGATCTGGTGCGCGCCGTGGTGCCGAAGCAGGGCATGGTGACGGCCACGAGGGCGTCGGAGGGAAGGCCCAGCTCCCGGACAGCCATGGCGGAGACGAGCATCGCCAGGGTGGAGTCGAGGCCGCCGGAGACGCCCACAACCAGTTTTTGGGAGCCGGTGTGCTCCAGGCGCTTTTTCAGGCCCTGGGTCTGGATGGCGAAGATCTCCCGGCAGCGCTCCTCCCGCTGCTCCTTCTCTGGGGGGACGAAGGGGTTCCGGGCCACGGGCCGGGTGAGGGCCGTTTCGGCGATATCCAGGTGGAAGGGGGCCCGCCAGAACTCATCGGAGAGCTTTTGGGGCGTGAAGGTGGTGTTCCTGCGGCGCTCAAAGGACAGGCGCGCGATGTCGATCTCGCTGACGGTGAGGCCCGCTTTGAAGCGGCTCTCCGCCAGGATCACGCCGTTTTCGGCGATCATATTGTGGCCGGCGAACACAAGGTCGGTGGAGCTCTCCCCCTCCCCGGCGTCGGCGTAGATATAGGCGCAGTGGAGGCGGGCGGATTGGTTCTTCACCAGCTCCCGCCGGTAGGCGGCCTTGCCCACCAGCTCGTTGGAGGCGGACAGGTTCAGAATGATGGTGGCCCCGGCGCGGGCCAGACCCGTGGAGGGCGGATCCGCGGCCCACAGATCCTCGCAGATCTCCACGCCCACCGAGAGGGCGGGAAAGCCTTCGCAGACGAAGCAGCCGTCGGTGCTGATCCGGTCGCTAAAGCGCTGGCCGGCAAATTTCACGTCGCCGTTCCAGCCGTCGATTCCGGCGGTAAACCAGCGCTGCTCGTAAAACTCCCCGTAATTGGGGATGTGCATCTTCGGGCGCAGGCCCCGAACCTCCCCCCGGTTGAGAAGCACGGCGCAGTTATACAGCTTGCCGCGCCATTCATCCCGCACGGGGCACCCCACGGCGATGAGCATGTCAAGCTCCCGCGTCTCCTCCGCGATGCGTGTCACGGCGCGGGAGGCGGCCGTAAGAAGCGTGTCCTGCAAAAAGAGATCCCCGCAGGTGTAGCCGGTGATACACAGCTCCGGGAAAACGAGGATCTTCACCCCCAGGGCCGCCGCCTCCCGGCAGAGCCTGATGATCTCCGACGCGTTATAATCGCAATCGGCCACCCTTATCTTCGGCGTGGCCGCCGCGACCTTGATGAATCCGTCCTTCATTCCGGCACCTCCGTAAATTCAAAAAGATCCTCGTCAAAATAGTGGATGAGGGCGAGTCTGACGGTGTGGAGCGCGTCCTTCGGCCCGGCAATGCGGATAACGCCGTCCACAAGGGCCAGCTCCACGTCCTCCGCGCCGTCCAGCTTCGGCAGGAGCTCCGTCTCGATCTCCGTCAGCAGCGCCTCCGGGTGCTGGGCGTAGTATTCCGCGCTCTCCGCCGGTTCATAACCCTTCACGGGCGTGCCCTTGGCGGTGAAGAGCAGGACGGTGGCCAGAACGGTGAGGATCAGCACCGCCGCGCACCCGGCGGGCCGGAGCCATTGGACAAACTGCTTACCCGTCTCCATACGAATCCCTACCTGTTGAAATAGTTGAGCTTCATGGTGTCCCAGCTGGCGTTGAGGCGCTCCATGATCTCCTCGTTGCGGGCGGCGATCTCCGGCGTAGGCGCGGCCCCGCCCAGGGCGTACCAGTAGGTTTCCCCGTCGTACCAGGAGTAGTCGGAGAAGATCACATACCCGCCGTTGGCGGAAAAGGCGTCGTTGCCCACATAGCTCCGCCCGTCGGAGGGCAGGCCGAAGAGGTTGACAAGCGTGGGCAGAATGTCATAGGAGCCCAGCACCTTGTCCACCTTCAGAGGGGCGGTGCCCTTGTCGTAGATGAAAAACGGCGTCCGGGTGATCATGTTCATATCCTGCGCGCCTTTTTTCTCCATGATGTAGTCGTTGCTCATGGCGTAATAGTCAAAGTGGTCGGCGTAAAACACCAGCACGGTGTTGTCTAAAAGTCCCTCCGCCTCCAGACGTTCCACCAGCTCGCCCACAAACAGATCCGTCTCGTGGGCGCCGGCGTACCCGCGTATCACATTCTCCGGGGTGCCCTCCGGCAGGAGCGCGGCCACGGTGTCGTACCATTTGGCGGGCACGGGACTGCTCTCGTAGGGCCCGTGGGCGGAGTAGGTGATGATGAAGGTGAAAAACGGCTCCTCCGGCGTCATCCGGTCATAGGCGGCCATCATGTCCGAATCGAAATCCAGACGCTCCATGCCCATGTCCTGGCCGGAGATATAATTGGCAAAGCCCAGATTCCGGTGAACCTCCGCCCGGTTGTAGGTATCGCCGGTGGAGCGGTGAAAGACGTTGGCGGTGTACCCCTGTCCCGTCATCAGGTGGGCCAGGGATTCAGGGTAGGCGTTGCGGCTGTACATGGACGCTTTGCTCCCGGTGAAGGGGGACACAAGGCCGGTATTGACGATCATCTCCGTATTGAAGGTGCCAGCGTCAAAGTAGAGGGGGGTGAAGGTATTGGTGAAATCCAGGCCGTTCTCGCGCAGGGCGTAGAGATTGGGGGTGACGGCCGGGTCGATGAGCCAGGTGTCGATGGCCTCCAGCTGGATCATAATCAGGTTCTTTCCCTTGAAGCGACCCGTCCACTCATTGTCCGGGTCGGGGGTCTTAGCGGCGTACCAGGCGTCCAGGCGGCTCATGGCGGAGCGGTGCTCGGCGTGGTTGAGCGCGTCGTATACGCCGTAGGTCAGGTTGAAATCCCGGAAGGCGTGCTGATACATGCCGGTGAGCATCACACATTCGGTGGTGTCGGTGAAGTGCTCATAGAGCAGGCTGGACTGCATGATGTCCACGTGGATGGCCAGCCTGTCGGTGAGATTTACCTGCTTGTTGATGTTTATGGCCAGGATCGAGACGGGAACCAGGGCGGCGTAGATCAGCCGCTCCCACCACCGGCGGCGGAGCCTGGGCGCCAGCGCCACAGCCAGCGCCACACCCAAAAGGCCGCCGGCGAAGAGGATCCAGATCATTTTGCGCACCCGCAGATAGGAGGCGTCGATGTACCGGAAGCCGTCCTCGGCAAAAATCAGCACGGAGAAGGTGAAAAAATTTCCCTTGGCTTTCATAAGCAGGGCGTGGGTCAGAAACAGCACGTCCGCCGACACGCCGACGAGCCCCATGGCGATCCGGGAGGCCAGCCGGGGCAGGAGCTTCACCAGGGCCGTCAGCATCAGCGCCCAGGCCAGTGTGAAGACCCAGGGGATGGGCGACATGACGCGGGTGATGGCACAGCCCCGGTGGGTGAGCCGCAGTCCGGCGTCCAGCCCCACTAAGGTGAGGAAAAACACCGCCGCGCTGAGCCAATCCCGCAGGCGGGCATTCTCTTGAAATTCCCGGAATTTTCTTCTGTAATAGAGCTTCTTCCCGTCCATACCGACTCTCTCTTTTCTCTTCGCGCCGGGCATGGGGATCAGAACCTCACGCGCTGGGCGATGTAGGCCTCCAGCTCGGAAATGGGGATACGCACCTGCTCCATGGTGTCCCGCTCGCGCACCGTGACACAACCGTCGGTCTCGGAGTCGAAGTCGTAGGTGACGCAGAAGGGCGTGCCGATCTCGTCCTCTCTCCGGTAGCGCTTGCCGATGGAACCTGCGTCGTCGAAGTCCACCATGAAGGAGCGGGCCAGCTCGTTGCGGATCTCCATGGCCTTGTCGGAGAGCTTTTTGCTGAGGGGCAGGACGGCGCACTTGAAGGGGGCCAGGAAGGGGTGGAGGCGCAGTACCACGCGCACGTCCTCGCGGCCCTTGGCGTCCACAAGGTGCTCCTCGTCATAGGCCTCGCACAGGAAGGCCAGGGCCACCCGGTCACAGCCGAGACTGGGCTCGATGACGTAGGGGATATAGTGCTCGTTGGCCTCCTGGTCGTAGTAGGTCAGATCCTTTCCGCTGGCCTCCTGATGGCGTGTGAGATCGTAGTCCGTGCGGTCGGCGATGCCCCACAGCTCTCCCCAGTCGGTGAAGGGGAAGGCGTACTCGATGTCCGTGGTGGCCTTGGAGTAGAAGGCCAGCTCCGCCGGCTCGTGATCCCGGTAACGCATGTTCTCCTCCTTGAGGCCAAGGGACTTCAGCCAGTCGATGCAGAACTTTTTCCAGTAGGCGAACCACTCAAGATCCGTGCCGGGCTTGCAGAAGAATTCGCACTCCATCTGCTCAAACTCCCGGGTACGGAAGGTGAAGTTGCCGGGGGTGATCTCGTTGCGGAAGGCCTTGCCCACCTGGCAAACGCCGAAGGGCAGCTTCCGGCGGGTGGTGCGCTGAATGTTGGGGAAGTTGACAAAGATGCCCTGGGCCGTCTCGGGCCGCAGGTAGCAGGTGGAGGAGGAGTCCTCCGTCACGCCGATGGCGGTCTTGAACATCAGGTTGAATTTGCGGATGGGGGTGAAGTCGTGCTTGCCGCACACGGGGCAGATCACGTCCTCGTGCTCCGCGATAAATTTGTCCATCTCGTCGAAGCTCATGGCGTCGGTGTTGACCTCGGGATGCTCGTCGCCGATGAGCTTATCCGCCCGGTGGCGGGACTTGCAGGAGCGGCAGTCCAGCAGGGGGTCGGAGAAGCTGGAGACGTGGCCGGTGGTGACCCAGGTCTGGGGGTTCATGATGATGGCGGCGTCCAGCCCCACGTTCCAGGGGGATTCCTGGACGAACTTTTTCAGCCACGCCTTTTTGACGTTGTTCTTGAACTCCACGCCCAGAGGGCCGTAGTCCCAGGAGTTGGCAAGTCCGCCGTAGATCTCGCTGCCGGCGTAGATGAAGCCGCGGCTCTTGCACAGGTTGACGATCATATCAAGGGTTTTTTCGGAATTTTTCATGGTTTCGATCCTTCCCGCGGCTGGCTGCCGCGTAATTTATTATCCGTCCGTTGACGAATAGATGTATTATATACCTTTTTACCCGGCCTTTCCACCGTTTTTTTGAACTTATATTTCCCGCTGAATGGGGCGGTTTTTGGATGGATATACTATTATAATCAACATACGTGGGAGGACGGACCATGGAGAAAATCGTTTTTTTTGATGCGAAGAGCTACGACAGGACATATTTTGATGCCCTGGCGCCCCGGGCGGGGCTGGAGATCCGGTATCTGGAGACGCGGTTGACGCCGGAAACGGCGGTGTTGGCCAGGGAGTACGCCGGAGTGTGCGCCTTTGTCAACGACGATTTGGGGGAGGAGACGCTGGCGGTCCTGGCGGAAAACGGTGTGCGGTGCGCAGCCTTGCGGTGCGCGGGCTTCAACAATGTGGATCTGAGGGCGGCGGAGCGGTACGGCATCCGGGTCTTCCGGGTGCCGGCCTACTCCCCGGCCAGTGTGGCGGAGCACGCCGCGGCGCTGCTGCTGACGCTGACCCGCCAGACTCACCGGGCCTTCACCAGGACGCGGGAGCGGAATTTCAGCCTGGAGGGGCTTGTGGGGACGAGCCTGGAGAACAGGACCGTGGGCGTGGTGGGCACGGGTAAGGTGGGGATCCGCTTTGCCGGCATCGTCCGGGGCTTCGGCGCCCATGTGCTGGCCAGCGACCCGGAGCCCCGATGGGGCGCGGGGATCGAGTATGTGCGCCTGGACGAGCTGATCCGGCGCTCCGACGTGATCTCCCTCCACTGTCCCCTGACGCCCGCCACCTACCACCTCATCAGCCGCGCCGTCTTTCATAACATGCGCGACGGCGTCATCCTCATCAACACCTCCCGGGGGGCGCTCATCGATTCGGAGGCACTGCTGGACAACGTGAAATCCGGCAAGGTGGGGGCCGCCGGCCTGGACGTGTACGAGGAGGAGGCGGACGTCTTTTATGAGGACGTCAGCTCCCGGGTCATGCGGGACGACACGCTGAATCTGCTCCTGAGCCAGCCCAACGTGCTGGTGACGGGCCACCAGGCCTTTTTGACAAAAGAGGCCCTGCGGGCCATCGCGGAGACGACGACAGAGAACCTCCGGGCGTTCTTCGCCGGGGAACCCACGGAGAACGAGCTGCGGGCCAGAGAGGCGGAGACGGTGGGGGGATAAGGTGTCCGCCTTAACGGCGGACGGGGATTTGCTTTCTTCTCTTTTGTGTTGACAAAAGAGGAGAAAGCAGCAAAGAAGAGAAAAGCAACTCAGGGGGGATTTCGCTTTTCCCCCCTGAGAACCCCCTTTTAAAAACGACCACACAGGGGCTGCGGCCCCTATGTGGAGAACCCCGGGGAACGCCCGCACGATAGCTTTCCTACAACGCCGTACGGGCCGCCGCCCACGGCGGCCCGTACAGAGGTGCGGTGTACGAAACGCACCGGGAATTCATTATTCGCTTCCCTGTTTTTTGGCGGGTTTTGACGTGCGCGTTGTATTCCGCATGAAATTTTGGCCGCGCTGGAAGCCGTAATTGTATGCCGCCGCTATCGCGTGCAGCCGGTCATTCATGCTCATCAACGCGCATCCCTCCGAAAGCGTCATCCGATATCCCATCGGAGGCATACTATCCAGCATTTCCTTCGTCCAGGCTTCATCATGTATTTTTTTCATATATACCACCTCGAATTACATATTATCAATATGTATATTTACAAGGGGTATTATAGTATACTGGTGTTATCCTGTCAAGGGGTGGGTGAGAAAATGTTCAGGAAACGACTGCGTCAGGCGCGGATCGACGCGAAGCTTACGCAGCAGCGGATGGCGGATCTGCTGGGGATATCGCTTAACGGCTATCAGAAATACGAGCAGGGGGAGACGCAGCCGCCGCTGGACACGCTCGTCAAGCTCTCCCGCATACTGAAGGTCACAACGGACTACCTTCTCTGCAACGACGAACCGCCCGATGATTGAGCATGAGGACGAGGCCGTTCCGGCCTCGTCCATTTTGACGAAAATAATCCGAAATCCCGGCGTCTCTTTTCTGTTTATGCGCTTGAAATGCGGCGTTTTGCGGGTATATAATTTATCGGTTAAAATTTACGCTCAGGGAGAAGTGTTAGCTTTGGAAAAAAAGATCAGAAACGTCGCCATCATCGCCCACGTCGATCACGGGAAGACCACTTTGGTGGACGAGATGCTCAAGCAGTCCGGCGTGTTCCGGGAAAATCAGGCGGTGCAGGAGCGGGTCATGGACTCCAATGACTTAGAGCGCGAGCGCGGCATCACCATCCTGGCCAAAAATACCGCCGTGCAGTACGGCGACATCAAGATAAACATCGTGGACACCCCGGGCCACGCCGACTTCGGCGGCGAGGTGGAGCGTATTCTGAAGATGGTAAACGGCGTCATTTTGCTGGTGGACGCCGCCGAGGGCCCCATGCCCCAGACCCGCTTCGTCCTCTCCAAGGCGCTGGAGCTGGGACACCGGGTCATCGTGGTGCTCAACAAGATCGACCGGCCCGACCAGCGGATGCTGGAGGTGGTGGACGAGATCCTGGAGCTGCTCATAGAGCTGGGCTGTACCGACGAGCAGATCGACTCCCCCATGCTCTTCTGCTCCGGCCGCCAGGGCACCGCCAGCTACTCCGCCGACGTGCCGGGGACGGACTTAAAGCCCCTTTTTGACACCATCGTGGACTACATTCCCGCCCCGGAGGATCACGACAACGAGCCCCTCCAGATGCTGGTCTCCTCCCTGGATTACAACGACTACGTGGGCCGCATCGCCATCGGGCGCATCGAGCGGGGCGTCATCCGGCAGAATCAGGAGCTGGCTGTGGTCAACTACCATGACCCCGACGCCGCGCCCAAGAAGGCCAAGGCCGTGAGCCTCTATGAGTTCTCGGGCCTGGCCCGCACGCCCGTCACCGAGTCAAGCTCCGGCAATATCATCGCCCTCTCCGGCATCCCCGACATCTCCATCGGCGACACCATCTGCGCCCCGGAGGCCACCGAGGCTCTGCCCTTTGTGAAGATCTCCGCCCCCACCATGGAGATGACCTTCTCCGTCAACGACAGCCCCTTCGCGGGCCGCGAGGGCAAGTACGTCACCTCCCGCCAGCTGCGGGACAGGCTTTTCCGGGAGACGATGAAGGACGTGTCCCTGCGCGTCTCCGAGGTGGAGGGCTCCGACCACAGCTTCAACGTGGCCGGACGCGGCGAGATGCACCTCTCCATTCTCATCGAGACGATGCGCCGGGAGGGCTATGAGTTCGCCGTATCGCCCCCGCGCGTCCTCATGCGGGAGATCGGCAGCGACAGGTGCGAGCCCATCGAGCGGGTCGTCGTGGACGTGCCGGAGGACTCCGTGGGCGCTGTCATCGAAAAGCTCAGCTCCCGCCGGGGCGAATTTGTGGAGATGACCCCCGTGGGCGCGCGCATGAAAATGACCTTCTTCGTCCCCAGCCGGGGCCTTTTCGGCTATCGCAACGAGTTTTTGACCGACACGCGCGGCGAGGGCATCATGAGCTCCGTATTTGAGAAGTACGAAAAATATAAGGGCGAGCTCAGCCGCCGGGGCACCGGCTCCTTAGTGGCCAGCGAGACGGGCGAGGCCGTGGCCTACGGCATCTTCGGCGTTCAGGATCGCGGCGTCATGTTCGTCTCCCCCGGCGTCCCGGTCTACGGCGGCATGGTGGTGGGCGAGACGCCCAAGGACGAGGACATCACCGTCAACGTCTGCAAGAAGAAGCAGCTGACCAACATGCGGGCCGCCGGCTCCGACGAGGCTCTGCGCCTTGTGCCGCCCAGGACCATGAGCCTGGAGCAGTGCCTGGAATTTTTGGCCGACGACGAGCTTTTGGAGGTTACGCCCAGCTCTCTGCGCATCCGCAAGGCCATCCTGGATCACTCCCTGCGCATGAAGGCCCTGAAGGGCGCGAAGAACGTGTAAGATCTACGGCGAGGCCATAGCGGGAGGCGCGGACGTGTTAGATAAAACGGGATTTGACCTGTGGGCGGATGACTACGACAAGGCGGTGGGCGTTTCCGACGTGGAAAACACCTATCCCTTTGCCGGGTACAAGGAGGTGCTGGGGCGCATCTTTCAGACCGTTTTGGAAAAGCAAAACCCCACGGTACTGGATATCGGCTTTGGCACCGGCACGCTTACGGCGAAATTATATGAGCGCGGCTGTGCGATTTACGGACAGGATTTCTCCCCCAGGATGATCGAGCTGGCAAGCGGGAAAATGCCGGAGGCCCAGCTCTATCAGGGGGATTTTACCCGGGGATTGGTTGAGCCCCTGTATCATCAAAGCTATGATTTCATCGTGGCGACGTACTCCCTGCACCATCTGACAGACGAGCAAAAGGCCGCGTTTCTCCGCACTCTGCGGGACTGCTTGAAGGAGGACGGGCAAATTCTGATCGGCGACGTCGCCTTTGAGACCCGCGAGGAGCTGGATCGGTGCCGGGAGGCGGCCGGGGACGAATGGGACGACGAGGAGATCTATTTTGTCGCCGACGAGCTGAAACGCGCGTTTCCGGAGCTTTCCTTTACGCCGGTCTCCTGCTGCGCGGGGATCCTGACGCTGCACCGGTAATTTAGTAATGAATAAAGAAAAGGACGGTATTGCCGAGGCGATACCGTCCTTTTTGCAGTCCTTTTAGAATTGGGGCCGAGGTTACGCTTCCGGGGCTGGCATGGGGGCGGGGCGGGTGAAGGCGTGCTTTCCCGCCGGGAGAGTTTGGGAGACGCCGTCCAGCGTAAGCTCCGCCTGGCAGCCTTCCGGGACGGTGAAGGCAAACCGCACCGTGTCCCCGTCATAGCGCCAGTGGCTCTCCCACACACCCGAGGCGGAATTGTACACGGCGTCCAGGCTTTTGAGCCTGGGATCCGGCGCGGGGTGGAGCTTCACCCGGCGGAATCCCGCCTCTACCGGCTCTATTCCGGCGGCATAGCGCCAGATCCACTCCACGATGGAGCCGTAGGCGTAGTGGTTCAGGCTGTTCATGCCCGTGTCGCTCATGTGCCCGTCCGGCATGACGCTGTTCCAGCGTTCCCAGACGGTGGTGGCCCCCATTTTCACCTCATAGAGCCAGCCGGGAAGCTCCTCGTTCAGCAGCAGATCGTACGCCTTTTCGTGGAGGCCCAGCTCCGAGAGAACGGGGCACAGGAGCGGGGTGCCCACAAAGCCCGTCTGAAGCTTGCCGCCGGCCCGCCGAAGGCTCTCCAGCAGGCCCTCCGCCGCCCGCTCCCGGTCGGGGTGGAGATCAAAAGCCAGGGTCAGCAGATGCGCCGTCTGGGTGTCGGCGCGGCACCGCCCGTCCGGGTCGAAATACCTGTCCCGCAGATCCCCGGCGACCCGTTCCGCCAGGGCTTCATAGCGCTCCGCGTCCTCCGCCTTGCCAAGGCTCCTGGCGGCGGAGGCAGTGAGACGCGCGGAACGGACAAGATAGGCCGAGGCGATGAATCCCGCGTCCGTGCCGCCGCGCCGGTCGTCCTCGTAGAGGGGCGGATCCATACTGAGCCAGTCGCCGTAGTGGAATTGGGTGAGCCAGGTGCCCTCGCCGTACTTCCGGGCGCAGTAGTCCGTCCACCCGGCCATGCCCGCGTAGTGGGCCTCCAAAAGCGCCAGATCCCCGGTGAAGGTGTACACCGTCCAGGGGATCACCGTGGCGGCGTCGCCCCAGG
Organism: uncultured Oscillospiraceae bacterium; assembly: GCA_947589545.1. Taxonomy (GTDB): domain Bacteria; phylum Bacillota; class Clostridia; order Oscillospirales; family Oscillospiraceae; genus RUG626. The sequence continues at coordinate 17,992 of CANQBA010000005.1, forward strand.
CGGCGGAGGATTTGCTGAGGCCGAAGGCGGGCACCACCTCGGGCACCGCGCCGCCGCGCTTTGCCTGCTCCAAGTTCATATCCGTCAGATATTTGTGCAGAAAGGCCGCGCAGTCCGTGAAATAGCAGGCCGTAGGGGCAAAGACCTGGGCGTCGCCCGTCCAGCCCATGCGCTCGTCCCGCTGGGGGCAGTCCGTGGGCACGTCCAGATAATTGCCCCACTGGCCCCACAGGGCGTTGAGGATGAGCCTGTTCACCGGCCCGTTTCCCGTGGTCAGCGTGCCGATCCGGGGGATATAGGAGTGAATCACCAGGGCCGTGAACTCCTCCGGGGCGATGTCCGCGCCCTCCACCTTTACATACCGGTACCCGAAAAAGGTGAATTTTGGTTCAATGCTATGCTCCTCGCCGTCGGAGGTCCAGAAATATTCCGCCTTCGCCGAGCGCAGGTTGTCCCGGTAGAAATTCCCGTCCTGCATGTGCTCGCCGAACTGGAGGCGCAGGGTCTGTCCCCTGGGGATCTGTACCTTCAGGCGGAAAATGCCGGTCATGTTCTGACCGATGTCAAATACCGTCTCCCCGGCGGGGGTGTGGATGACCTCCTTAACGGGCAGCTCCCGCCACACCTTCACCGGGGGACTGAGGCGCGCCCGGAGCGGGGCTTTCGGGGCCTCCGCCAGGACGGCGGGGACGGGGACCGTCTCCGGAAGGGTCATATCCACGCGCTCCCCGTCGTAGAGGTTGGAGAAGGTGACGCTGCCGCGGGTGACGGTCCAGCTCTCATCGGTGCCGATGACATCCTCGCTCCCGCCGGCATAGCGTATCCGCACCTCGGCCAGGAGCTTCCAGTCGTCCCCGTAGAAGCCGCTCTGTCCGGGCTTGGACACAAAGCCGAACCGGCCGGAATACCAGCCGTGGCCCAGCTCCACCGTGAGAAGGCCGCCGTTTTTGAGGGCGTCGGTCACGTCGTACGTCTGGTACTGGAGCCATTCGTCGTAGTCGTTGCAGAAGGGGGCGAAGTGCTCGTCTCCCACCCGTTTCCCGTCGATCCGCGCCTCGTAGAGGCCCAGGCCGCAGATGTAGAGCCGCGCGGAGACCACCTGGCCGTGGACATTGATTTTCTTGGAAAATATGGGGTGCCGCGCCTCCGCCCGGTCACAGCCGATCCACTGTGCCCGCCAGGGCTCGCCCATTTTGGCCGTCTCGAACCAATTAACCGGCCCGTCCCCCACCTGCCAATAATACCGCGTCCGGAGTGCCGGCTCAAGCTCCGGCCGGGCGCAGAGGGGATCCGGCGCCGTGCCAACCGAGTCGTAGACCAGGGTCTCCATAGCCTCGTCCAGGGCGATTCGGAGGCGCCCGTTCCCGCCCTTCCAGGTGAACACGGGGCGCCCCAGGTCAAAGCCCAGGGGATTTTCCAGATGGTTTACCTTGCAATCGTAGATGTCCATGCGTACCTCCCGTATCGATAAAAAACGAAGAGGGCCGAGCAGGCTCGGCCCCCGTTGTTTAAAGACTTTTCGCCTTGTTTTTGATATACTCTCTCAGCCACGGGGCCGTCTCCTCGTTTTTGAGGGCGAACTCCATGGTAGCCTCCAAAAAGCCCGTCAGATTGCCTGTGTCGAACCGGCGGCCCTCAAAGTCCACATAGACCATCCGCTCCTGATGGCACAGCGCCGCCAGACCGTCGGTGAGCTGGATCTCCCCGTTGCGTCCCGGAGGCGTGGAGTCCAGAATGTCGAAGATATCCGGCGTCAGCACATAGCGGCCCAGGATGGCGAAGTTGCTCATGACCTCCTCGGGCTTGGGCTTCTCGATGATGTGGTGGAGGTCGTAGACCCGGCCCTCCACAGGGGTCAGATCCGTGGTGCAGTAGGCGGGGAGCGCCTGGTCGGAGACGGCCTGGCCGCCCACGCAGGAGCAGTTATACTTCTCCGCCGCGTCGATCAGCTGCTTTAAGACGGGGGTCTCCGACATCATGATATCGTCGCCCAGCAGAACGGCGAAGGGCTCGTCCCCCACGAAGCGGCGGGCGCGGGCGATGGCGTGGCCCAGGCCCTTTGTCTCCCGCTGGCGGACGTAGAAGAAGTTGGCCATATCCGCCACCCGGCGAAGCTCCCGGGCCTGCTCCTCCTTGCCGGAGCGGTAGAGCCGGTGCTCCAGCTCCGGGAAATAGTCGAAATAGTCGTCCATAGCCGATTTGGCCCGGTTGGTGACGATGAGGATATCCTCGATGCCGGATTCGACGGCCTCCTCGATGATGTATTGCAGGACGGGCTTGTCCACCAGGGGGAGCATCTCCTTGGGGACGGTCTTGGTGGCGGGGAGCATACGGGTGCCGAGCCCCGCCGCGGGAATAACGGCTTTTTTGACTTTCATGACGGAAACCTCTCTTTTTGGCGAAAATCTGTCTTAAAAGGCTCAGGCGTGGGCGCTCAGGCGCTTGGCCATACCGCTTTTTTGCAGGGCGTCTACCAGGACGATCCCCGGCAGGAAGCACAGTGCCGCTTCCGAGCCGGAGACGGTAAGGAGATTGAGCCCCCAGGCGGCCCAGAAGGCGTGGGTGAAGCCCGCCTCGGCGTAGGCGATGACCGCGCTGACGATCAGTCCGTTGCACACCACCGGCGGGATGGCCGCCGTCCATTTGCTGCGGCATCTGGCGGTCCAGAGGCCGGCCAGGAGGGTGGCCAGGGATCCGAAAACGATGTCCACAACGCCGTACTGGCTCAAAAGATTGGTGAGGATGCACCCCACGAACAGGCCCCAGGCCGTCTCCGGGAACAGGAAGGGCAGAACGGTCAGCGCCTCGGAGAGCCGGAACTGCACCGGCGCGAAGGCCAGGTTGAGGGTGTAGGCCACATAGCTCAGGGCGGTGTACATGGCCGCCGTCACGGCGGCGACGGCAAGCTTGCGGACGGGGAATTTCTCGGGCATTTTCAGTTACCTCCATTTTTTGTTTTTAGAAGCCGCGGCGGTGACATTTGTTTAAGGTGAGGGGAGTCGAACCCTCACCTTACGCGGCTGGACAGGGTGTGGAAACCTGTCGGAGGTATCTTAGCATACCGCGGAGCATTCCGCAAGGGGGTGCGGAGGAAATTAATAAAATATTTGAATTAATTCCCGGCGGAGTACAGGCATCCGCACCAGCACTGGCGGTAGATGCCGTATTCCCGGCAGAGGCGTATGGAGCGCAGATACCCGTCCCGTTTTTTGAAGTCCGCCGGCAGCCAGGGGACGCCGCGCCGGGACGCGAGGGCCTCCCCCACGGCGTTGATGAGCGGGGCGTTCTTGTGGGGACTGACGGTGAGGGTGGTGCAGAAGTAGTCATAGCCGCCCGCCCCGGCGTATGCCGCCGCCGCGCCCAGGCGCAGCTCGAAGCACTTTTCACACCGGGCGCCGCCCTCCGGAGCCGCCTCCAGGCCCCTGGCGGCCTCGAAAAACGGCGCGGGGTCGTAGGCGGGGATCACCAGCTCCACGTCCTCCATGCCGGAGGCGCGCAGGAGCTTGGGGAATTCCCCGGCGCGCTTGCGGTACTCCTCCTCCGGGTGGATGTTGGGATTATAGTAGTAGAGCGTCACCTGAAAATGGGGGTAGAGCCGCTCCAGCACGGAGCTTGCGCAGGGGGCGCAGCAGGCGTGGAGCAGAAGCCGCGGGCGGACGCCCTCCAGGGACGCCAATATGGCCTCCATCTCCCGGTTGTAGTCGCGGATCATTCAAGCCCCCCTTTTTGCCGGTTTTCTCCTATTTTAAGCCCTTGGACCGGAAAATTCAAGGATTTTTGAAAATTTACTCTTGACAAATCTTCACTTTCAGGTATAATTTATAGGCTTGCTGTCAGAAGTCTGGCGGGAGCGACCCTTGCCTCCGATTGCCCGGAGGCCATAAGTCCAAAAGGAGGTGCAAAAGCATGGCAAAAACCGCGGAAAAGTACGAGCTGCTGTACATCATCGACCCGGATCTCAATGAGGAGGACACCGCCGCCATGGTGGAGAAATTCAAGACCCTCATCGAGCAGAACGGCACCCTGGGCGAGGTTGAGGAGTGGGGCAAGAGAAAGCTTGCCTATCTCATCAACGACAAGCCCGAGGGCTACTACGTGCTGGTGAAGTTCACCGCCGCCCCTGAGTTCCCCGCGGAGCTCTACCGCGTTCTCGGCATCACCGAGGGCGTGATGCGTTCCCTTATCACCGTTCAGCCGGAATAAGGAGGAACGGAAATGCTCAACCACATTGTGATCATGGGCCGCCTGACCCGCGACCCGGAGCTGAGACGCACCCAGTCCGGCACGCCGGTGGTATCCTTCTCCCTGGCCGTTGACCGGGACTTCGCCTCCCGCGAGGGGGGCGAACGCCAGACCGACTTCATCGACGTGGTGGCCTGGCGCAACACCGCTGAGTTCGTCTCCAAGTATTTCGCCAAGGGCCGTATGGCCGTGGTGTCCGGCCGTCTCCAGATCCGGGATTGGCAGGACAGGGAGGGCAACAAGCGCCGCAGCGCCGAGGTGGTGGCCGACAATGTGTATTTCGGCGACTCCAAGCGCGACGGCGACAGTCAGTCCTCCGCCGCCGGCAATTTCAGCCGCGTCTACGACGCCCCCGCCGGCGGAAGCTACGGCGGTTCCTCCGGCTACGCCGACCGGGGCAGTTATTCCCCCCAGGGCGGTTACGCCGCGTCCGCCGGCTCCGATTTCGCGGAGCTGTCCGAGGACGACGGCGACCTGCCCTTCTGATTCCAAATCCGAACGCTTTTCATAAACCTTAAAAAAGGAGGTTACGACAATGACTAACGAGAGAGAAGCCCGTCCCGCTCGTCCCGCCCAGGTGCGCAAGCGCCGCAAGGTCTGCCAGTTCTGCGTGGACAAGTGCCAGTATATCGATTACAAGGACACCGCGAAGCTCCGCCGCTATCTTTCCGAGCGCAGCAAGATCCTGCCCCGCCGCGCCACCGGCACCTGCGCCATGCATCAGCGCCAGCTGACCACCGCCATCAAGCAGGCCCGCCAGATCGCCCTGCTGCCCTATGTGACCGACTGACGTAAATGAAAAAAGAGGACGTCCGCAAGGACGTCCTCTCAGTTTGCCCGAAACCCACCCCCGGAGGGGTGGGTTTCGGCTTGTCAACAAACACCGCCCCAAGCCGAGGGGCGGTGTTTGTCGACAGGCTGGGCGTTTCATATTATATGAAAGGCACACACTTCGCCGGGCATTTAGCGAGCTCGTATTCATATCGACGTTGCTTAACCGCCGATCACATCAGACTTTTTTCTTAAAATAATACTTTCTGCCCTCCTCAGAGATCTCTCGGATAATCTTACTTGGAAGATAACGCAGAGACATCACCCGCAAAGAATCATTCTGGAAAAACGCTTCCGCGAGGCATTCACGCTGGGGGCAGGATGAATGGTTGAGATGCTCACAGGCCGCTTGGATCAATCGTGTTCAGAGTCATTACCGTGAAGAGATTTGTGAACGACATTAGCCGCGCTCCCTCACTCTCTGGCGTAGACATGGAGGAAGACCACCTCGTTGGGCTGGACAGTCTGGGTGAAGCGCAGGGTGGTGTCCTGGGTCTGAGGGGTGGACATGGCAAGGCGGGGGAAGCAGGCCTGGTGGAGATAGCGGATGTCGTGGGGCTTTAAGTCCCGCTCGAACCGGAGCTGCTGCCACTCCCCCAAAATACTGCCCTCACGCTCCGAAATGCTCCTGGCCTTCACGGTGCAGACGGCGTTCCGGGGCATATTCCTGAGAGTGAAGGTCAGCTCGATGGGATCCATGTCCTCAAAAAAGCTCGTCGAGACTCCCCGGATCAGAGGAGCTCTCGGCGCGCATATAGAAGCTGCTGTTGAAGTGCTTCTGGTTGGAGCACAGGATGTGGAGACTCCCGTCCTGGGCGCGGGTGACCACGTAGTTTTCGCCCTGCCCCACGAGGCAGCAGCCTAAGGTATTCAGCATTTGCAGGGAGAAATAAGCGGGCTTGCGGATGGAGTCCACGGTCAAAAGTTCCATGCCGCCGCCGACCACCGCATAGGTGTCGTAGTGGCTCCCCAAAAGATCCGCCGCGTCCCAGATCTTCGGAAGCTTCTGGGCGATATACTACGCCGCCCGGTAGGTGCTGTCGTGGAGAAAGTTTCTGTCGGAGACGGAAAAGCTTCACTCCGCCACGAAGAGCTTGCACCGCTCCAGACCCTCCTCCCCGCAAAAGCTCCCGCGTCCGGCGAAGCTGCTCCTCCTCGCTGTGGGGGTCGCCGGAGCGGTGAGCCGCCTGGGAGCGCTGTCCCTCCTCACTGTAATAGGGGAAGAGCGGGATAGACCAGAAGTCCGGGACGCAATCCCGCTCCCGGCACCGGTCAGGAAAGTCCCTCTGCCGCTTCTCCATCCAACCGGGGATGGCGCCGGGGCCGCCGGCGCTGGCGAAGGGCAGCTGCTCCTTGACGGTCTTGTGAAAATAGGCATACGCCTCCGGGTAGGCAAAGCCCCCGCTGTCTCGGTAAAAGGCGTCGGAGTCGTCGGCGGTGAAGATGCAGCTGAGCTCGAAGATCCACTGGCTCACCTCGCCCTTGCCATAGCGGTTAGCGATGTGCCGGATGAAATCACGCAGAAGGTGCTCCCAGGCGCGGCGGGACTTGAAGTCGATATAGGTGTGCTCCTGGGTGATAAAGCCGCTCTCATCCCGGGTGATGGTGGCGGGGCGGCTGCCGAAATCCAGCCAGGGCTTGATCCGGCAGGACACCAGAAAGTCCAGGACGCTGTCCAGCTGCGCGTAGTTATACCCGCCCAGATGCTCGCCGTCGGCGAGCGTCAGCTTTTTGGAGAACACGTCCCAAAGCCGCACATAGGTAAAGCCGATGTTTTCCGTAAGATCCAGGACGTGCTCCCGCATCCCGGCGTAGGACAGCATGGACACGGGGTCGATGTTCACCACCGGGTTCCAGTTCTTGGTGAATGTCCCCCCAGCGGTGACGTCCGCCTCCACCTGGATACGCCTGCGCCGTTCGGTGAAGCCGGGTTCCTGAACCGCCAGCGTTTCGGAGGCGGAAAAGCGCTCCCGGACGGAGGCGATGTACTCCTGTTCGGACTCCCGCTCCGCCTCCAGGGCCTCCCGGCGTAAGCGCCGGTACTCCGTGGGGCTGACGCCCTGTCGCTCCCGGAAGGCCCGGTTGAACACGGAGAGGTTGGAAAAGCCGCAGTTGACGGCGATCTTCGTCACGTTCTCATCGGTGCTTTCCAGCTCCAGCGCCGCCGCGTGGACGCGAACTTGATTTAAGTATTCCACAAAGCCCATGCCCGTCTCCTTTTTGAAGAAGCGGGACAGAGTGGAGGGGGAGACGTACATCTCCGAGGCAAGGCGGGAAAGGCCCACGCTCTCCCGGTAATTCTGGTTGACATACTGGAAGATCTGCTGGAGACGCGCCTCGTCGCTGACGGCCCCGCCCTCGCCGCGGCGCTCCACGATGTAGTGTTCCACAAGGCAGTCTAAAAGCTTCAAAAGATGGCTGTCCAAAAAGCAGTCGGTTTTCCGCTGTCCCCGGAGGTAGTAGTACACCAGCGCCCGGAAGATCCCCCGCACGCCGTGATAGGAGCGGCTCTTGTCCTCGGCGCTGGAACAGCGGAACACCACCGCGCCGGTACCCAGAAGCTCCCACACCATGCGCCAGGGGTATTTGACGCAGCACAAAACCGTCCCCTCCCAACAGTCCACGCTGTGGGGGAGGCTGGAATTGATGAGAAAGATGTCCTCCTCGTCCAAAGGTATCCATGAGCAGTCCAACCAAGGAAAAAACAAGTCCCAAGCTGTTGACGGCCTACGCGCCGGGAAAAGTCAGGTGCCAGATGAGCTGGTACATGGTCAACTCCTACCTCAATCTGTTCTATACAGATATTGTGGGCCTGACCGGCGTGGCCATCACCATCATCGTAGCCACCGCCCGCAGTGTGGGCTCCTCGGTCATCGGCATCATCCTCTCCGCCGCTGTGCCCAAGGTCATGTTGAAGTTTTCCGTGAACCCCATCATCAACCCTGTTACCGGTGAGCCCTCCGCCGACGCCCACGGGTACCTGATGGCCGCCGTCATCGCCTCTGTGGCCATGATCCCCGTCTTCTGGCTGTGCGCCGCCGGGTGCAAGGAGAAGTACACCAACGAGCTCCACTCCAGCGCCCCCGCCGAGAAGACCAGCTTCCTCCAGAACCTCAAGTCCCTTGTTCAAAACGACCAGCTGCTGATGGTGATCCTGGTCATCGTGGCCGGTACTATCTGCGTCACCGGCCGCTACGGGATCCTCACCTACTACGTCATCTATGTGGTGGGCAGCTTTGAGCTCATCGGGCCTGTGTTCACCTCCATGACCATCGGACAGCTGGTGGGCACGCTGACCGTCCCCTTCGGCACCAAGATCTTTGGCAAGAAGGGCTACATGATCATCATGAACGTGATCATGGCCACCGGCTTTGCGCTCCTGTTTTTCTTCCCCTCCAACAACAAGCTCGTCATCTGCGGCCTTTCGTTCCTGTGAGCTCTCGGCTTCAGTGCTCCGGCCATCTGCTGCGGCATGGTGGGCGGCTCCATCGAGTACGGCCGCCCGGAAGCTGGGTAAGCGCCAGGAGGGCCTTGCTGCCTCCATGCTCAGCTTCGGCGTGAAGCTGGCCACCGCCCTGTGCGCCCCCGTGACCGTGCTTATCAAGGCCGTTGGCTACGTCCCCAACGTGGAGCAGACCGCCGCCAAGGTGAGCATCAACTTCATGGTCAACATTCTCCCCGCGATCCTCGCCATCGTCTCCCTGATCCCCGTGTTCCTCTACAAGCTCAACGACAAGAGGGTCGCCGAGATCCGCGCGGATCTGGACGCCGGAAAGCACGCCTGGGGTCACAAGTAATCGGATAACGCCCTTCCCCTCCATAATCGGGGCCTGCCTTACAATTCAAGACAGGCCCCCCTCGTTAAATTTGTCCATCGACTGCCCTTTTGTGAACGAGAAACACCATGGCGCCTGTGGCGCTGATATGCGCCGGGGTCTACGCCTCGGCGGGGAACAGCGCCCGCAACATCGTCCCCATGACCCTGGGCTTCTGGTTGGGAGACCTGTGGAGCCTGGCGGCCCTCTGGGACTTTGAGAATTTGCCCCTGCCGCCAAACATCGCCCTCTTTGTGACGCTTTTCGTCCTGGGGGGAGCGGCGGTCTTTGCGGGGACGGCCCTTCGCATCCACGTCCCGTCCATGCTCGCCGGCTGGGCTATCGGCCTGGCGGTCATGGGCGGGGGCTCACGGGAGCGGGAACACTGCCCCTGGAGTTGGCGGCGGCCCTGGCGTGGGCGTTCTCTACGCCGGTTGGGGCGTGGACGCGCTGGCACGGGCCCTCACGCGGATCTGGCAAAAAATCCCATCAGCAGAAAAGGGGACAAACTCCAGATGAGTTTTGATATGAAAAAAGAGTGGCGCTGGGATGTGCCCTTCGATAAGGAGCGTCCCATCCTCCTCCCCAAGGACTGTCAGCTTATGAGTCCGAACCGGACGCACTACGGCGAGATCCTAGAGCTCACCTCCGACCTCACCCCGGAGGAGCGGGATCTTGCCCAGGTGGAATCCGGCGCGCACCTGCGGCACTACGCCGACTGCGCCATCGAGGATGTGGGCAACGGCTTCTCCCTCATCCGCTTCTACGAGGGCATGACGCCGGAGAAGGTGGGCCTGCGTGTCAGTTCCGGCGACAAAGCCTGCATCGGCCTTACGGGGGCCAACACCTTCTGCCAGCTCCTGGCCCGCCACAGCCTCTGGGAGACGGCCAATATGTTCCGCAACATCGGGGACTTCCGGAAAGAAACGCACTGAATCGAGGGTATACAATGATCAAAATGGGAATTATCGGCTTCGGCTTCATGGGCCACGAACACGCCAATATGCTGGCCACCCTGCCGGAGATCGAGCTTACAGCCGTGTGCGACATCGTGCCGGAACAGCTTGACGACGCCTCCGGCATGACGGCGGAAATCGAGCCAGAAACCTACTACCTGACCCCGAAACGGGCATGGTTCATCGGCGGTGCCACCGGAAGCGCCGTGATAGACGGCGCCTTCCGAGCCCAGGGCAACACGGAGGGGCAGATCGTCCGCACCCGGCACCTTTTGAAGAGCGTCCCCGGAAGGCTTACCATGACCAGCGCCGGCCCCACCCGGAGCTTCGGCGAGCCGGAGCCGGGAGAGCACAGCGTGCGCGTCACCATGCGCCACCGGGTGCCCTACACCGGCTATTTCGGGCAGTATCTGACGCTTTTAAGCGACGTCACCGAGACCTGCGCGGCCCGCTGACAGGAGGTAACGACAATGAACGACATCAAATTGGGTATCTCCCTCTACAGCTTCTCCACCGAGTTCATCCACGAAAAGCTGGACCTTGAGGGCATTTTGAAGAAGGCCCACGACATGGGCTGCCAGGGCGTGGAGATCGTACAGTTCACGGTCAACGACCCCATCTACGCCAAGAAGGCCGGGTTCCCCATGGTTCGCACCCAGCAGCAGCACCGCAAAAGCCCTTAGAAAGGCGCGCTGAATCTTACGCAGATTCAGCACCAGCACCGACATGACAATCACATGCGCGGCGGTTTCCCGCAGCTTTGCTGTTACCAGTCCCATGCCGCATTTCCGTTTCGCGAGGCTGAATCTGCGCTCCGCTTCCGCGCGTTCACATTCGTCAAGGTAGTCCTGCGCTTTGTCCCTGGCCTCATCTTTCCTGGGCCTGCCCATCGCCGTTCCGGATAGGCGGATCCCGCGTTCTTTGCAATATCTGAGACTTTCGCGGTTCCGGTAGATCTTGTCCGCCAAGATCCGACTGGGATAGTGTCCTTTGCTGATAGATGGCGCGGATCGTATCCAGGCGTTCCGCCTGCCGGGCGGTCAAGGTCCTTCCAAGCTGGAGCTTACCGTCGATCGCTTTCAGATCCCGTTTGAGATAATTCAACTGCTTTCCACTGGCTTTGCGGGTGGTCTTGGCGGTGTGTTTGCGGCTTCTCGCGTATTTCAGATGCTCTTTCCGGGCGCGCTTGCGATAGGTACGGGGCTTCTTGCCGTCGGCTGGGTCATGGAGGGCATCCAGAAGTGAGGATACCGGATTTGAGACGGAGCGCAGGTGGCGTCCACGATCATCGTGCCGCTGTTTCTTCGTCCGAGAAACCATACTCCGCCTGGATGATACACGCGCCCAAGGCGAGGCGCAGCGGTTTTGCCACATTGACCTAGCGATTTGTGAACAGAGCCGCATATCTCTTTTCGATTTCCAACCACGGGATCGTCCGCGCTTTCCTGACCCAACGGTTGTTCTCCTTCAAATTCATCCCCACCGGCTGTTTGAAATCCGAAAGACTGATCTGTTCATTGCTGTACCGATACATAGCCATTCCCCTGATGCAAAGCTTTTTGCCTGTTGTCGGCTTTTCCTTTGCGCTTATTTTACCGCACAGGAAAGATAAGCCAGGCAGTACCTGGCCGAGAATCTTCTGGCTCGGCAATTCCACGCGGACAAGCCCAATGAAAAATGGCTCACGGATGTGACGGAATTCAAGTGGTATGAAGGGGTCACGGTACATAAGCTCTATCTCAGTGCCATTCTTGATCTCTGCGACAGGCGCATCGCGGCGTATGTGATCGGTGAGAGCAACAATAATCCCCTGGTATACAAGAGACCTTTGACAGGGCAGTTGCGGACAACCCTGACGCGCATCCTCTCTTTCACAGCGACAGGGGATTCCAATACACCAGCAGAACCTTCCACCATAAGCTGGAGACGGCTTGGAAGAAGCAGAGCATGTCCCGCGTAGGCAGGTGCATCGACAACGGACCCATGGAGGGCTTCTGGGGCATCCTGAAGCGGGAGTGCTGCTATGGGGAAGCAGTTCAACAGCAAGCAGTCACTCGTCCAAACGATTGAGGGTTACATTCGTTACTACAACAGCAGACGAGTCCAGCGCAACCTCGGTGTACTGACGCCTGTGGAGAAACACGCACTGGCTATGGCGGCATAAAAAACCGCAAATTCCGGATGCCTGCAAAGAGGTAACCGGAATCTGCGGTTGTAACGGCGCCGTAGGCGCTGTCTGATTTGTAAACTTTATTTTAATCTTTTCTCTGTCCTCTTAACGGGGCGCGGGTCAGGAAACGGGGAGGGGGATCTATGCAACTTTGGAATAAATAAAAATAATGCTTGACTATTGCTTTTGTTTATGTTATAATGCGCTTAAATCAAAGCTTCAACTTACTGATCTCCCGCAGATCCGCCACAATGTACGTCTCGTCCCCGGTGGGGACGGCGGGGCTGGCGGGGGGCAAAAAGAGGATGCTTTTGACGCCGGCGTTCCCCGCGCACCGCACGTCGATGGGCCGGTCGCCGATGTAATAGGTATGGCTTTTGTCCAGATTATGACGGGCGCACAGGGCGTTGAGGCCGTCCGGCGCGGGCTTTCTGGGCAGGCCGGCCCCGGCGGTGAGCACGTCGGTAAAGTACCGGAGCACCCCCAGCCTCTCCAGCACCAGGGGGGCCGATTCGCCCTTGTGGGTGTAGACGAGCTCCGGGATCCCCCTGTCTGAGAGGGCCTCCAGCGCCTCCCTGGCGCCGTTCATCAGCCTCACCTCGCCGTCTCTGGCGGTACTCAGCGCCCGGTAGCGCTCCCAGAGTCTGTCCGGGTCCAGGCCCGCGGCGGCAAAAGTACCCAAAAAGCTTTTCACCGAACCGGCGATGAGCTGTCTATACGTTTCGGAGGGGTCGCAGACGACGCCCTCTTCGCGAAGCGCTGCCAAAACGCAGTCCAAAATGACGCCGTAGGAGTCCAAAAGCGTCCCGTCCAGATCCCAGATGAGGGCGGTCATCGCAGCTGTCTCCGGCGGGACAGGTTCAGCGGCCCCTCCTGCATGTCGTTGATCATATCCAGGGCCTTGTTGAGGCCGTAGGCCACGCACATGTCCGCGTCGTCGGCGATGCGGGTGCGGATGCTGGTGGAGCTCTCGATGAGCCTGTCAAAGCCCCACAGCAGGGCCCCGCCGCCGGTAATGACGATGCCGTTTTCGGAGATATCCGCCACCAGCTCCGGCTGGGTGTTCTCCAGGACCCGGTGAATGGCCTCCAGGATCTGCTCGCTGACCTCGTCAAAGGCGTCGATCATCTCCGTGGAGCTGACGGACACCATCCGGGGAAGACCGGTCATCAGGCACCGGCCCTTCACCTCGACGCTCATCTCGTCGGGCTTGGGGAAGACACAGCCGATGGATTTTTTCAGCTCCTCCGCCGTGGTCTTGCCCACCAGCAGGTTGTGCTTTTTCCGGATATACTTGATGATGGCCTCGTCAAAGGCGTCCCCGGCTGTCTTGATGGACTCCGACTGCACCACGCCGGACAGGGACACCACCGCGATATCCGTGGTGCCGGCGCCTACGTCCACCACCATGTGGCCCTCCGCCTTGGAGATATCCACCCCCGCGCCCATGGCCGCCGCCACGGGGGCCTCCATCAGATAGACCTTTCTGGCCCCGGCGCGGATGCCCGCGTCGATGACCGCCCGCTCCTCCACCTCGGTGATGCCCGACGGGACGGATACCACCACCCGGGGCTTCAAAAGGCTGAAGGAGGTGACCTTCCGCAGAAGCTCCCGTACCATCCGCTCGGTCATGTCAAAGTCGGAGATCACGCCCCCCTGCAAGGGGTGGATGGCCACGATGTTCCCCGGCGTGCGCCCCAGCATCCGCTGGGCCGCCGCGCCCACCTTTAAAAGCCGGCCCGTATTTTTGTCCATGGCCACCACCGACGGCTCCCGGGTGATGATCCCCTTGCCCCTGACGGCCACCGCCACCGTGGCGGTGCCCAGGTCGATCCCTATGTCGCGTCCGAATATCATATGCAAAACCTCCGTTCAGGTGTCAGCTATAGTATACCCATTTGATTGGGTTAATTTTCCTTTTTATTGGCCTTTCGGGCGGCGGCGAGGGTGAGACAGACCACGTCCTCGGCCCCGGCCATCAGCAGCATCCGGGAGCACTCCGACAGGGTGGCCCCGGTGGTGTAGACGTCGTCGATGAGCAGGATCCGCTTTCCCCGCAGCTCCGGGAGGTTCACTGCCTCAAAGGCGCCCAGCACATTGGCGGTCCTGGCCTCCCGGGTGCCCAGCTTGGAGTTGGCGCCGGTGTTGCGCTTTTTACGGAGCGCCGTCACTAAGGGCGCCCCCAGGCGCTCCGCCGTCATCCGGGCCAGGAGCCTGGCCTGGTCAAAGCCCCGCTTCCGGCGGCGCTGGCGGCTGACAGGCACCCAGGCCACCACGTCGTAGAGCCCCGCCAGCTCCTCCCCGGCGCACTGGGCCATCAGGCGGGAGAAGGGGACGGCACAGCCCCGGCGGCCTCTGAATTTATACCGCAGCATGGCCTCCCGCACCCTGCCCTCGTAGTAGAGGGGCGCGGCGGCCCGGGAGAAGAACTCTCCCCGCCCCCGGATCCGCCCGCACCGGGGCAGATCCCCGGCGCAGTCGGGGCAGACGTCCCCCGACTCCAGCCGTCTCCGGCAGAAGACGCATTTGGGGGGAAAGAGCAGGTCGGAGAGGCGTTTTCCCAGCTTCACGCCTCTACCTCCCCGCAGAGACGTGCCCGCAGGCCCGAATACCGCCGCTGGCGGCGGTCGTTGGCCACCATGGCGGAGAAGACGTCCGGCCCGCCGGCCACGACGAGCAGCTCCCGGGCCCGGGTGACGGCGGTGTAGAGAAGGCCACGGGTCACCAGCCCCGGCGGGCACTTGGGCAGGGCCAGGATCACCGCCCGGTACTCGCTGCCCTGGGATTTGTGGACGGTGACGGCGTAGGCCAGCTCCAGCTCGGTCATCTGGTCGAAGGGATAGGGCACTAGCCTGTCCTCGAAGCGCAGATAGGCCACCTGGGCCTCCGGATCCATATCCTCTATGTAGCCCACGTCGCCGTTATAAATACCGGCTCCGGGCTCCCCGCGAAGGGCGGGCTCCTCCTGGCCGCCAGAGGGCGCGGGCGCCCCCCTGACCCACATGATATCGTAATTGTTCCTGGTCTGCATCACCCGGTCGCCCACCCGGAAGGTGACGTTTCCCACGGCCTTTTCCTTTTTGCCGGGGGCGGCGGGGTTCAGCGCCTCCTGAATGGCGGCGTTCAGCTCCCGGGTCCCGCCTCCGTACTTCCGGGAGGGGGACAGCACCTGGATATCCACGGCGGGGATCCCCATGTTCCGGGGCAGGCGCTGGGAGATCAGCTCCGTCACCGTCCTGACCACGTCCTCGGGATCCGTGCGCTTGAGGAAGAAGAAATCGCCGCCGGTATTTTTAAGGCTGGGCATCTCGCCCCGGTTGATGCTGTGGGCGTTTTTGACGATGCTGCTCTGCCGGGCCTGGCGAAAGATATCCGTCAGGGCGATGACCGGCACGGCGCGGCTGCGGATGATGTCTCCAAAGACATTCCCCGGCCCCACCGAGGGCAGCTGGTCGGCGTCGCCCACCATCACCAGACGGCAGGCCGCCGGCATGGCGTCCAGCAGGGCGGCCATCAGCTTTAAGTCCACCATGCTCGTCTCGTCCAGGATCACCGCGCCGCACTCTAAGGGGTCGGCGGCGCACTTTTCAAACTCCCGGCCGTTCTCCCCGGCCTCGGGCATCCCGGCCCCCAGCAGGCGGTGGACGGTCTGGGCCTCCCGCCCGGTGAGCTCCGTCAGCCGCTTGGCGGCCCGGCCCGTGGGGGCGGTGAGCACCGTCTCGATGCCCATCTCGTCAAAAAGGCCCAGGATGCCCCGGACGGTGGTGGTCTTGCCCGTTCCCGGGCCGCCGGTGAGCACCATGACCCGGCCCCGGGCCGCCATCTCCACGGCCATCCGCTGCTTCTCCGCGAAGGTGATGCCGCACCGGTACTCCGCCCGCTCCACCAGCACCGAAAGCCCCGGCACGTCGTCCACAGGCGTGCGGACCATCAGGCCGATCCGGCGGGCCACCTCCCCTTCGGCCTCGAACATGTCCCGCATATAGACGGCGTCCACCCCGGCCACCCGCTGGGTGACCGTCCGGCCCGTGGCGTCCAGCTCCTCAAGGCCCCGCTCCGCCGGCTCCGGCTCGATCTCCAGGAGCTGACAGGCGGCGGCCAGGAGCTTGTCCCGGGGCAGGAAGACGTGGCCGTTCCCCTGGTTGTGGCGGAGCTCGAAGACGAGCCCGGCGCAAGAGCGCTCCACGCAGTCCGGGGCGAAGCCCAGGTTGCGGGCCAGGCCGTCGGCGGCGAAAAAGTCCATCCCGAAGCTTTCGTCCGCCAGGATATACGGGTTTTCCGTGATCACCGTCTCCGCCTCGTCGCCGTAGGCCCGGTAGAGCCGGGCGGCGGCGATGGGCTTGACGCCGTTGTCCACCAGAAATTCCATGAGCCGCCTCAAGCCCGTCTGCTGGCGGAAGCGCTCCTGCATATCCTGGGCCTTTTTCAGGGTGATCCCCCGGATCTTCGCCAGCTCCTCCGGGGCGTTCTCGATGACCTCCAGGCTCCTGGCCCCGAATTCCGAGACGATGAGCCGGGCCAGCTTGACGCCGATGCCCCGGATGGCCCCGGAGGCCAGATAGTCGTAGATGGCGGCGCTGCCCTCGGGCAGGGAGCGCTCGGCGTGCTCGGCCTTGAACTGCTGGCCGTAGCTGGCGTGGGAGGTCCAGGCCCCGTAGAGCCGCAGGCCCTCCCCCGCCGCCACGCCGGGGAGGCTCCCCACGCAGGTCACCGTCTCGTCCCCGGAGCGCAGCTTCAGCACGGTGTAGCCGTTTTCGGGATTTTGGAAAATAACGGCCTGTACCGTGCCCTCTATGCAGCTGAGTTCAGTCTCGTCCATCAGTCGTCTCCGTGTGCAAAGTTTCTTTTGTGTCTCTTACGATCTCCGCCCCGTACCGGGCGGCCAGCAGCTCGGCCCTGCGGCGGGCCTCCGCCGTCATCCCCGCGTCCAGGATGACCGTCTCAGCCCGGGGATCCCGGGGCGCGCGGACAGCGGCCTCCAGCCCCGCGGCGTCGCCGGTACAGCGCAGCACCGTCAGGCGCTCCACCCCCGGCGTGGGACAGCTTTTCGGCAGGATCGCCCTTATACACAGGACGATCCCTATCACCGCCGCCGCGATGGCGGCGCCCAGTATGGTTTCCGTCAACATATCGGCACCCCCCAGGCCACAATATGCGCCTTACGGGGGAGGCGTGCGGAAAAATGCGTTTTTCAGGCCCCGCCGGAATCTTATCCGCCGCTCTGGCCCCGGAGCCGGATGATGCGGTCACGCAGCAGGGCCGCGTACTCGAATTCCAGCATCTGGCTGGCCTTGCGCATTTCGCGCTCCAGCTTGGCGATGGCCTCCTCCCGCTCCCGCTTTGTGAGGTATTTGCCGTCGTCGTCGGTGACGCCCCGGGCGGGCTTCTCCTCCTCCCGCTCCAGGACGGAGCGGATATCCTTGACGATGGTCTTGGGGACGATGCCGTTTGCCTTGTTGAAGGCGTCCTGCTTTTTCCGGCGTCTGTCCGTCTCGTCCATGGCCGCCCGCATGGAGGGGGTGACCGTGTCGGCGTAAAGGATGACCAGGCCCTCCGCGTTCCGGGCCGCCCGGCCGATGGTCTGGATAAGGCTTGTCTCCGACCGCAAAAAGCCCTCCTTATCCGCGTCCAGGATAGCCACTAAGCTCACCTCGGGCAGATCCAGGCCCTCCCGCAGGAGGTTGATGCCCACCAGCACGTCGAAGGCTCCGAGACGCAAATCCCGTATGATCTCCATGCGCTCGATGGCGTCGATGTCGTGGTGCATATACCGCACCTTGATGCCCGCCTTGGTGAGGTAGGCCGTCAGATCCTCGGCCATCCGCTTGGTGAGGGTGGTGACCAGCACCCGCTCCCGCTTCTCCGTGCGGGCGTTGATCTCGCCGATCAGGTCGTCGATCTGCCCCTCCACGGGGCGCACCTCCACCCGGGGATCCAGCAGGCCCGTGGGACGGATGATCTGCTCGGCGATCTGCCCCGCCCGCTCCCGCTCGTAGGGCGCCGGGGTGGCGGAGACGTAGATGGCCTGATGGATGCGCTGGTTGAACTCGTCAAACTGAAGGGGCCGGTTATCAAAGGCGGAGGGGAGGCGGAAGCCGTACTCCACCAGCGACTCCTTCCTGGCCCGGTCGCCCCGGTACATGGCCCTGACCTGGGGCAGGGTGACGTGGCTCTCGTCCACAAAAAGGATGAAATCCTTGGGGAAATAGTCAAGCAGGGTCATGGGGGCGGAGCCCTCCGGCCGGCCGGAGATGATGCGGGAGTAGTTCTCGATGCCGGAGCAGTAGCCCAGCTCCTGGAGCATCTCCACGTCGTACATGGTGCGCTGGTAGATGCGCTGGGCCTCGATGAGCTTGTCATGGGCCTTGAACCAGGCCACCCGGTCGTCCATCTCCCGCAGGATCTCCTGGATGGCCCTGTCCATCTTGTCCCGGGGCGTCACGTAGTGGGTGGCGGGCCAGATGGGGATGTTGGTGAGGCGGCGCACCACGGCGCCGGTGACGGTGTTGATCTCGCTGATCCTGTCCACCTCGTCCCCGAAAAACTCGATCCGCAGGGCGGTGTCCTTCCAGTAGGCGGGCCACACCTCCACCGTGTCCCCCCGGACCCGGAACATGTTGCGCTCAAAGGCCAGATCATTGCGCTCGTAGCGGATATCGGCGAATCTTTTCAAAAGCTCCGGGATTTTGATCTCCATGCCCACCCGGATGGGCACCATCATGGCCTCGAAATCGTCGGGCTCGCCCAGGCCGTAGATACAGCTCACGGAGCTCACCACCACCACGTCCCGCCGCTCTAAGAGGGAGGCGGTGGCGGAGAGCCGCAGGCGGTCGATCTCGTCGTTGACGGAGCTGTCCTTCTCGATGTAGGTGTCCGTGTGAGGGATATAGGCCTCGGGCTGGTAGTAGTCGTAGTAGCTGACGAAATACTCCACGGCGTTTTCCGGAAAGAACTCCTTGAACTCCGCGCACAGCTGGGCCGCCAGGGTCTTGTTGTGGGCCAGCACCAGAGTGGGCCGGTTCATCCGGGCGATGACGTTGGCCATGGTGAAGGTCTTGCCGGAGCCGGTGACGCCCAGCAGCACCTGCTCGTCAATGCCCATCTCCAGGCCCCGGCACAGGGTGTCGATGGCCTCGGGCTGGTCGCCCATGGGCTTGTAGGGGGCGTGCAGTTTAAATTCCATTGGCTTTCCTCTCCCGCCGGCGGGGCGCTCCCCGGCATAGCGGCATACGCGGTTCCGATCGGGTCGACCGCATGTCAAAATCAAGTCAAAACGCCGTTCTCCCACAGGGAGACGAAATCGTCCCCGGAGACGACGATGTGATCCAAAAGGGTGATGTTTTTCTCCCGGAGGGCGTCCCGGAAGCGGAGGGTGGCGCGCTCGTCCGCCGCCGAGGGCAGGGCGATGCCGCTGGGGTGGTTGTGGGCGGCGATGACGAAGGAGGCGCACATGGCCTCGCTCATCCGCACCATATCCTCCAGCTCCACCCGCACCGAATCCTCGCCCCCCAGGGCCGCCAGGCGCAGGCCCAGGAAGGTGAAGTCCCTGTCCAGGCCCACGATATACAGCGCCTCCTCCCGGTGGGACGCGAAGTAAGGGATCAGAAACGCCCCCGCCTCCCCGGCCCCGGCCAGCCTGGGCCGGTCGTCCTCGATGAGCGCAGCCGCCTCCGAGGGCGGCGCCTCCCGGCGGTACGCGCCGCTCCTGTGCTTCTCCCGCTCCGCCATGGCCCCTCCTTCTGATTACAAACTGTATTCACCGGCGCGCGTCCTGCAGCTTCTTCACGGCTCTAAAGAACCGACGCGCCCCGGGGCTGTGGCCAATTGTTCCCAAAGTCCCGGTTTCGGACGCCTTTTCGGAACTTTCCGTCCGGCTCGCATCGTCCCGCGAAAGTGTTTCCGGTTGACGTAAGCGCGGGCCGTAGAGGGCTTTACAATAAGTTATGCACATTTTCCACAGAGTTTTCCACCGCGAAAAGGGCGCTTGTCCCTAAGAAAAGGGCTGTTTTTACCAGTTTTTAACTAATCCCGGAGGCGCATTTTGTGGAAAACCCGTTTTGGGGCGAGCTTGACATAAAAACAATTTACCCGTTTCCCGTCCCGGCGCGGCTTCA
This sequence comes from uncultured Oscillospiraceae bacterium, assembly GCA_947589545.1. GTDB lineage: Bacteria > Bacillota > Clostridia > Oscillospirales > Oscillospiraceae > RUG626. The sequence continues at coordinate 38,120 of CANQBA010000005.1, forward strand.
TTTTTGAAGGCTGTGGGGACATAATTGTGCGTCAGAAAATCACCTTATCGATGTCCATGGTGGCGTAGGCGTTCAGCTCCTGGCCCGCCCGGACGCCGGAGAGGTACTCGTAATAGCCCTGGCAGGCTATCATAGCGCCGTTATCACCACACAGCTTCAGGGGCGGCACGAAAAGGCGTCTCTTTTCCGCTTTGCAGGCGGCCTCGAAGTCCGCCCGGATGCGCTTGTTGGCGGCCACGCCCCCGGCCACCACCACGGTGTCGTACCCCAGCGCCCGGGCCGCGTCCATGGTGCGGGGCACCAGCGTCTCGCTGACGGCCCGCTGGAAGCTGGCGGCCAGGCCGGCCCGGTCAAGGGCCCCGCCCTTCTGCTCCGCGTTATGGATGACGTTGATGACGGCGGTTTTCAGGCCGGAGAAGGACATATCGTAGGGGTGTCCGTCAATTTTGGCGTGGGGCAGGGGGAAGGCGTGGTCGTCGCCGCCCTCCGCCAGATTTTGCAGGGGCAGTCCCCCGGGGTAGGGCAGGCCCAGCACCCGGGCGGCCTTGTCGAAGCACTCCCCCGCCGCGTCGTCGTGGGTGGCGCCCACGATGGACATATCGGTATAGCCGCGCACGTCCACGATGGCGGTGTTGCCGCCGGAGATGGCCAGGCACAAAAAGGGCGGCTCCAGCTCCGGGAAGGCCAGGTAGTTGGCGGCGATGTGACCCCGGACGTGGTGGACGGGGATCAGGGGCACATCCAGGGCCAGGGCCGCGCCCTTGGCGAAGTTGACGCCCACCAGCAGCGCGCCGATCAGCCCCGGGGCGGCGGTGACGGCGATGGCGTCGATGCCGCTCTTGGTAAGGCCGGCCTTTTTGACCGCCTCCCCGGCCAGACGGGAGATGACGGTGATGTGGTTCCGGGAGGCGATCTCGGGCACCACGCCGCCGTAGAGGGCGTGCATGTCCGCCTGGGAGAAGATCTCGTTGGACAAAATCTCCCGCCCGTCCCGCACCACGGCGGCGGCTGTCTCATCGCAGGAGGACTCGATTCCAAGTATGTTCATGGCGATTCTCCGTTACTTATCCGTTGATCAAAGGGTGATATCCATCAGAAGGGCGTCCTCCGTGGGGAGGGCGTAATAGTTGCGGCGGACGCCGCAGACGGCGAAGCCGGCGGCCCGGTAGAGGGCGATGGCGGGGGCGTTGGAACGGCGCACCTCCAGGAACATCCGCTCCGCGCCGCGCTCTTTGGCGCGGGTCAGAACGGCATCCAGCAGGGCCCTGCCGAAGCCACGGCGGCGGAAATCCTTACCCACGGCCAGGTTATAGAGCTCCGCATCCTCAAAGGAGACGTGGTAGACGGCAAAGCCGGCCACGGCCTCCCCCTCCCCCAGGATCAGCAGCTCCCCGTCCGGGGTATCCAGGTAGTCCTCAAAGGCCGCCCGGCTCCAGGGGTCGGGGAAGCTTGCGTTTTCGATGTCCATGACGCCGTCCAGATGGCGGCTGCGCGCTTTCAGGATCCTCATTTCGCCTCGTACCAGTTCCGGCCCGTGTGGGCCTCCACGGTCAAGGGGATGGAGAGGGTGGCCGCGCCCTCCATCTCCCGCTTCAAAAGCTCCCGCACGGCCTCGGCGTCCGCCTCATTGCACTCCACGATCAGCTCGTCGTGCACCTGCAGCAGGAGGCGGGCGTCCAGGCCGCTCTCCCGGAGGGCCCTGTCCACGTTGACCATGGCGATCTTCATGATGTCCGCCGCGGCGCCCTGGATGGGCATATTTCTGGCCACCCGCTCGCCGAAGGAGCGGACGGTGAAGTTGGAGGCCTTCAGCTCCGGCAGGGGCCGGCGGCGGCCGTAGAGGGTGACGGCGCAGCCCGTCTCCCGGGCCTGGGCGATGACCTTCTCCATATAGTCCGCCACGCCCTGATAGGCGCTCATATAGGCGTTGATATAGCTCCGGGCCTCCGCCACGGAGAGGCCGATATCCTCGGAGAGGGAAAAGGCGGAGATGCCGTAGACGATGCCGAAATTCACCGCCTTGGCGTGTCTCCTCTGCTCCGCCGTCACCGCCTCCGCCGGGATCCCCAGCACCTGGGCGGCGGTGGAGCGGTGGATATCCTCGCCGTTCAAAAAGGCGTCTTTCATGCGCTTGTCCCCGGAGATGTGGGCCAGGATGCGCAGCTCGATCTGGCTGTAATCCGCGTCCACCAGGGTGTACCCCGCCGGGGCCACGAACATCTTGCGGATCTCCCCGCCCAGCTCCCGGCGGATGGGGATGTTCTGGAGGTTCGGCTCCGTGGAGCTTAAGCGTCCCGTGGCGGTGACGGTCATCTGGAAATTGGTGTGGATGCGGCCGTCCGGCCCGATGACCTTCTGAAGACCGTCGGCGTAGGTGGATTTCAGCTTGGCAAGCTCCCGGTATTCCAGGATCTTGCCGGCGATGGGGTGCAGGGGCCTGAGCTTCTCCAGCACGTCCACGTTGGTGGAGTAGCCGCGGTGGTTCTTCTTCCCCGCCGGCAGGCCCAGCCTTTCAAAAAGGATCTCGCCCAGCTGCTTGGGGGAGTTGATGTTGAAGCTTGTCCCGGCCAGATCGTAAATTTCCGCAGAAAGCGCCTCGATCTGCCCGCCCAGGAGCTGGCCGAAGGCCGCCAGGGCATTCCTGTCCACCAGGAAGCCTGCCAGCTCCATCCGCGCCAGCACCGGGCACAGGGGCATCTCCACCTCCTCCATCAGGAAGCGCAGGCCGGCCTCCTCCAGCATCGGCTCCAGCCGTTCCCGGAGGCAGGCCACGGCGGCGGCCTCGGACAGGAGCCGCGCGGAGAGCTTCGTGCCGTCGTCCAGGAGGGACAGCTGCTCCCCCTCCCCGGCCTCGCCCGCAGGCGTAAAGCCGCAGTATTTTTCACAAAGGCGCGGAAGCTCATATTGGCTGGCGGTGGGGTCTAAGAGGTACGCGGCGACGGCGGAGTCGAAGCTCCAGCCCTCCAGGGGCAGGCCCATGGCCCCCAGCATACGAAGGGCGTCCTTGATATCGTGGCCCATCTTTTTGACCTCCGGCGCGCACAGGGCCTCCAGCGCGGGGCGGAAGGCGGGAGATCCCTCGCCCAGGAGGAATCCCACGGCGTCCGGGCTGCCGTTATCCATGTAGACGGCGCAGAGCGTGCCGCCGGCGGAGAAGCGCACCGAGGCGACGCCGGCGGAGAGGGCCTTTTTGAAGTCCGCCAGGGACTCATCGTCCGTCACCTCCACGGTGACGCACTCCCCGGAAAACTCCACGGGTTCGCAGGGCGGCCCGGCGCTGGCCGGCGGGGTCAGGCCGTAAGTCTCGATGAGCTTGCGAAACTCCAGGCGGGTGAAGATTTCATAGAGCCGGTCGTTGTCCACGTCCCGGACGCGGTTTTCCTCCGGGTCGAACCGGAGGGGCGCGTCACAGCGGATGGCGGCCAGGTCGTAGCTAAGCTCCGCCAGCGCCCGTCCCTCGGTGAGCTTGGCGATGAGTCCGGGCTTGGCTGGGACGCCGGGGGCCTGCTGGATCTCCGGCAGGGCGTCATAGAGCTTTTTCACATCGCCGTAGACCTGAATGAGGCCCAGGGCGGTCTTCTCCCCCACGCCACGGACGCCGGGGATGTTGTCGGAGGCGTCGCCCATCAGGGCCTTCAGATCGATCATGTGGATGGGGTCGAAGCCGTACTCGGATCGGAAGACCTCCGGCGTCACCCGCTTTGTGTTGGTCTGGCCCATGCGGGTGGTGATCAGATCCACGGTGGTGGTGTCGGACACCAGCTGCAGGCTGTCCCGGTCGCCGGTGCAGACGACGCACTCCCAGCCCGACGCGGCGCAGGCGCGGGCGATGGTGCCCAGCAGATCGTCCGCCTCCCAGCCGGAGAGCTCGTAGCGGCGGATGTTCATGGCGTCCAGGGTGTCCTTCAAAATCGGCATCTGGGCCGCCAGCTCCTCGGGCATCTTGTGGCGGGTGGCCTTGTAGCCGTCGTATTTTAAATGGCGGAAGGTGGGCTCCGGCAGGTCGAAGGTGACGCAGACGGCGTCCGGCCCCTCCTCCGCGAGCAGGCGGCGCAGGATGTTGATAAAGCCGAAAACCGCGTTGGTGGGCGTCCCGTCGGAGGTGTTCAGCGGCCTCACCCCGAAAAACGCCCGGTTCACTATGCTGTTCCCGTCAAGCACCATGAGCTTCATACCGGCACCTCCGAAAAAACATTAACTAAATTATTTTACCACTCCTATAGGGGAAATGCAAATACAAAAACCGCCGAACGGATAATTTACTCTATGAGCCGTTTTAACGGGAAAAATTTTTCCCCATCTATTGACACCCGTCCGATTATTTGGTATGGTAAGGGCGACAGATTTATATGGTTTCAACCCCATGCGGTTTGTTCGCGGTGTTGAAGGGTTCGTTTCGGAGGCCGTCACGGCTCCCGGCGTGCTTTTCGCGCCCGGGGTTTGAGCTGCGGCCATAGGCGCCGCGGCTTTTTTGTTTTCAGGATGGATCTACATCGAGGTTAACGTCACGGAACGGGAAGGAGAAGGAAAAATGAGAATTGAGCTTGAGAACGCCCTTGCAAACAAGTTCCCTTTTATGCGCGTGGAGCGCGTCTGGGCGAAGGACGAGCCCCGCTGGTACCCGGTGTACACCGCTTGCGGGGACGGGTGGTACCCGCTTATCAGGGATATGTGCCGGGAGATCCGGGATCTGTACGCCTCCCGGGGCGTCGCGCCCGACCTGCGGGTGACGCGGATCGGGTCTGACCGCAGAGGACTGGGCTGCACGGTGTACTTTACGCCCGCCGTCCTGGAGGAGGGCGCGCCGTCCTGCCGCCGGCAGGCAATGGAGATCCTGGAGCGTTACGCGCGTATAGCGGCCGGCGTGTGCGAGCGCTGCGGCAGGCCCGGCGAGCCCCGGGAGGAGCTTTACGGAAGCGTGCTGTGCGACGGCTGCTCTGAGAGGAAGCTGAAGCAGGCGGGCAAAAAGGACGGCTGGCAGATGGCGCCCGACCGGTTGGGAACGGATTTCCCCTTCTTTCGTTACTACAAAGAAGACGACCCGGACAAGACCGGCCGGTGGTACGCGTTCCCCAGATTTTGCGATGACGGCTGGTACTACCTTATTTACGACATGGCGCGGGAGATCGACGCGGTCTACCGCGAGGCCGGTCTGGAGGTGGATCTGGAGCCGGACACGGTCAGGGAGAAGTACGGCCTGCTCCAGGTCGATATGTTCAGCGACGGCCGGTATGACGGCGCGGCGGAGCTCAGGGATACGCTGAAGGCCGCGCGGAGAAAGGCGTATAAAACCATAGCCCGGTATGAGGACATGTCCGAGCATGTGTGCGAGGTCTGCGGCGCTCCCGGCGAGTACCGGGGCGATCTGGGCTGGATCCACTCCCTTTGCGACCGGTGTTACCAGAAGAGGCTGAAGGGACTGGAGGACGCCGACCCGGCCGGGAAATTAGCCAGGGAGCTGGCGGACCGGTACCCCTTTGCCGTCAATGAGGCGAGGCAATACCATTGGCCGGTGTCTGTGGGCTGCGGCCCCGGCTGGTGCGGCATCATCCGGGGCATGTGCCGGGACATCGCGGAGCTCTACGGGGCCGCCGGCGTAGAGCCCGATTTGAGGCTCCGGCATATAAAGCAAAGATACGGGGCCCTCCGGCTGGAGTACGGCTTTTCCGGCGAAGGCCGGGAGTCCCTTCACCAGGCGGTGGAGGAGCGCATCCGCCGGGCGGAGAGGGCGTCGGAGCATATCTGCGAGGAGTGCGGCGCTCCCGGCGGGCTTCGGGAGGATCTGCCCCTGGTCCAGACGCTGTGCGACGGGTGCCATGAGCTGAAAAAAGCCGGAACGTTCCCTTCCCGGCGGAATTTTGAAGACAAGGCGTTTGAGGACGAGCTGGAAAAGAAGTATCCCTTTTTTAGCGCGGATGAGGAAAGGGCCCGCGCCGGCAGGGGCACACGCCGTGTTTTCATCAACTGCCGGAGCGGGTGGCGCGATCTCATCCGCGAGAGCTGTCAGGAGGTGGCGGAGCTCTACGCGGCGGAGGGGCTGGAAACGGATTGTTGGATAACCGATATGCGCGAAGAGGACGGCGCTCTGAAAATTAAGGGCTATTGGGACTTGGAGAAGAACAGCGGGGCCGCCGGTCTGGAGGACATCCACAAAAAAACGGAGGAGATCCTCAGCCGCTGTCAGCGCCGGTCCAGGGAGATCTGCGAATACTGCGGCGAGCCCGGCCGGCTTCGGGAGGATCTCCCCCGCCCGCGAACCCTGTGCGACAGCTGCTATGAAAAGGAGACGGGCGCGACGCTGTTATCTAATTAAAAAAGATTCGCGCCGGTCTTTTTCGCGCCATACGCGGGAGCGCTCCCGGTTCCGATCCATTTTCCGGCGTTCAGCGTCAGGGCGGCGAGGCCGGCAACGAGAAAGACCGCCCGGGGCAGGAGGCCCGAAAAGCGGCCCGTCCGGCCGCAAAAGCCCCGCAGTGCGGGGCTTTTGCAGGGCTTTTCTGCGGTTCGGGTAGGTGGTCGGTTTTCGGGGTAAGGCCGTCTTTAGGGGGGCGACAGGGGCAGTTTTGGCAGTGATCTCAAGGAAAATGCCGCCGTCGTGAGGCGGTGATGAGCGCAGAGGCGAAAACTTTCCCGTTTGGGAGGGGCAAGCCGCATGCTGCTGCCGGTCAGGGGTGTCTATCCGCGACTTCACTCTCAATTCTTTTCACCAGCTCATAGGGCCTCATATTAAGAGCGGAAGGAAGCCGCCAAATCGTCTCAACGTGGGCTTCCTCTCCCCCCTTCAATGGAGCTCAGATGCGTTCTGCCTATATCCGCAAGCCCGCTGAGCACCTCCTGCGTGAGTTTCTTTTCCTGCCTGATTTTCGCAATTGCCAAACCTGCTTTGACAGGATCAAGTTGTTTTTCTGACATATCTACACCCCTATTAGAGTGTAGGATAATATTTTGCGGATTATCCTGCTGACACCAAATAATGCCTCGAAGGAAAAACGAGTCGGTATTGGCCTCATTCTTGTCAGTCTGGTTGGCGGCGCCTACGCTATTAGTAATATCACCATCGACAAAGGCGGCCTATTAAGCTACACTTATAATCCGCCTTACACCGTTCACGAAGGCGTTGTGATAGCACTGCTCATATGCTCCGTTTTCGCCCTGTTAGCCGGTGCGGCATTTTGGACAATCGGAGCATCAGAGGAGCTAGAAATAGTAAAATCGACCTCAGATAAACCGGAAGATTAATCGGTAAGGCCGCCGCCATGGGCAAGCTGATTGGGGCGTACGTATGAGTAAAAACTACCCAGCCATAACTAAAAAAGGCCGTGGGAACCAAAATCACACGGCCTTGTGCTATCCCGTCCTTTCCGCCAGTGGGTCAACTTGTGGGTCAGCCCATCTTCCGGGCGGAAAGTGGACCGGACGATTCGGATAACTCCCAAAATGGAGTAGAATATGGTGATTTGAGGGTTACATAGCAGCTCTGAACGGCGGAGAAGTCAAGTATTCAAAAGCTGGAACGCCATAAGCAAAAAGAGCCCTTTCCCTCTGCCGTACACCATCAACCACGGCCCCTCAAATTCTGCGGGAGACCTCCTGCAATTTTCGGGAGGGGAATAGTATTATCAAGACGAAGGGCAACAAATATATAGCCCCTTGCGCCGGTCATTCCTCCGGCTTGGGGAAGGTCACGGTGACGGTGGTGCCGGAGGGGGAGCTTTGCAAGTCGATGGCCGCAGAGTGGAGCTGGGCGGCGTGCTTGACGATGCTGAGGCCGAGGCCGGTACCGCCGCGGGCTTTGGAGCGGCTCTTGTCTACGCGGTAGAAGCGCTCGAAAACGCGGGGCTGGTGCTCCGGGGGGATGCCGATGCCGGTGTCGGAGACGGTGAGGGCGACCTGCTCTGCCTCGTTCTTCACGGAGACGGCGACGCTGCCGCCGGGGCGGTTATATTTGATGGCGTTGTCCGTGAGGTTGTAGACGACGGAGGACAAAAGCTGGGGGATGCCGGTAATTTTCGCGCTCTCGCCGTTGAGGGTGACATTGACGCCGGCCTTTTCCGCCTCGGCGTTGAGGGCTTTGACGGTCTCCCCGGCGATGGCGTAGAGGTCGCAAGGTTCGCGCTTCATGTCCGCCGCGCCCTCGTCCAAGTGGGAGAGATGGATGATGTCCTCGACTAATCGGGTCATCCGCTGGGCTTCGTTGTAGATGCGGGCGTAAAACTCCTGCCGGTCAGCGTCTTTGACCAGACCGTTCATCAAGAGCTCCGCCGACCCCGCGATGGTGTGGAGGGGCGTTTTCAGCTCGTGGGACACGTTGGCGGAGAACTCCCGGCGCAGGGCCTCCCGCTCATGCCGCTCCGTGATGTCTATGACCAGCACCACGGCGCCGGAGACCTTTTCCTCTGACAGCACCGGGCTTGCCAGGAGCTCATATTGCCGGCCTTTAAGCTCTACGGATCGCTCCCCGTGGCGGCCCTCCAGCGCGTCACGCACAAGCTCGGACAGCTCCGGGCCACGGTTCACCGAAAGGACGTCCCGGCCAAGGCAGGATTTGCCGGCGTCGAAGATCTCCCGCGCCGCCCGGTTTATGGACAGCACCACGCCGCGAGAGGTGAGCAAAAGCATCCCCTCCGCCATATTCTCTGTGATGACCTCCAACTCCTTCTGCTTTTGAAGGAGCTTTTCGCTTTGCCGGACAATCTCCCGCTGCTGGGTGTCGATGCGGTGAAAGAGGGGCGCCAGCTCGTCAAAGCCCTCGTTTTTCAGCGGCTCGTCCAAGTTGAGCGAGTTTAAGGGCTTCACAATTTGCCGGGATAAGCGCGACGCCAGGAAAAGCGACAGCCCCAAGGCAACAAAAACGATGATGATCATGGGCTCCAGCATCCCCATGATCAGGGTCAAAATGGAGTTTTGAGACACCGACAGCCGCAAAACAGTGCCGTCCGGGAGCCGCTGGGCCCGGTAGAAGGCCCGCTCGGTGAGGGTGGCGGAGGTGCGAGAGCTTTCGCCCGCGCCGCTTTCCAGGGCCTCGCGAATTTCCTCCCGCTCAAGGTGGTTTTCCATTTTCCCGGCGTCGGCGTCGCTATCGTAGAGAACGCTGCCGTCGGCGTCCACCCAAGTCACGCGAAAACGCTCCGTGTTGAGGCCCTCAAAATAGCCTATGCCCTCTTGGGATACGGCGTGGGCGGCAAGCTCCGTCTCCGCGCGAAGCTGACCGACCTGCACCGCGGAGAAATAATCGTAGAGCACCCACAGAAAAAGCACCGCCGAGGCCAGGAACACCCCCACGGCGGCAAGACTGATGGCGCGAAAAATACGTTTTGTCACGGTTTTGCCTCCCATCTGTACCCCACGCCCCGGACGGTGGCCAGCATCTCCCCGCATGCGCCCAGCTTGGAGCGGAGCGTCCCCACGTGGACGTCTACGGTCCGGGTCTCGCCCTCGTAGGCCGCGCCCCAGACGGCATCTAAAAGCTGTCCGCGGGTGAACACCGTTCCGGGGGAGGCCATCAGGGCCTTCAAAAGCTCAAATTCTTTCAGGGTAAGTTCCACCCGCTTGCCGTCCACGGCGACGGTATGTTCCCGGAGATTCACGGTGAGGCCGCCGGAGCGAAGGACGCTCTTTTCATTCTTTGTCCCGGTCCTGCGGAGCACCGCCTTTACGCGGGACACCATCTCCATCATCCCGAAGGGCTTGGCAAGGTAATCGTCGGCCCCCAAATCCAGGCCCAGCACCTTGTCGTACTCCGTCCCCTTGGCCGTGGCCATGATGACGGGGATGTCCGAGGTGGCCGTATTTGACCGGAGGCGCTTTAAAATCCCGATCCCGTCCTCGCCGGGGAGCATGATGTCCAGCAATACAAGATCCGGCTTTTGTCCATGAACGGCCTTCCAAAAAGATGCCCCGTCGGGAAAGCCCCGCGCCTCCAGCCCCGCCGCGTTCAGCGCGTAGACCATCAGTTCTCGGATGCCGGGTTCGTCCTCCACACAGTAGATCACGGAAAACACCTCCCTTACCGCCCATTATAAATCGTCAAGGTAAAATTCAAAATCAAGCCGTTGTAAAATGTTTGTAAAGTCTATCTATTCCGGTTCCTTCTCCCCCGTGACGGCGTAGAGCACCCATTTCGCGATGTTCACGGCGTGGTCGCCCATGCGCTCCAAATATTTTGCCACCATCAGCAGGTCCAGCGCCGCCTCCCCGTCCGGGTCAGGGCCGCGGAGCGTACCGATGAGGGCGCCTTTGATGCGGTTGAAGTGCCCGTCCACCACGTCGTCGTAGTCGATGACGGTTCGCGCCAGCTCCCGGTCGCTTTTCACAAAGGCGTCGATGCTGTCCGTCACCATTTTGATGGCGGCCAGGGCCATATCGTGGATGTTAAGGCCGTTTTGTTCCGCTGTGATATGTCCCATGGAGACGATCTCCGCGATGTCGCCGGAGTTGTCCCCGATGCGCTCCATGTCCGTCACCATCTTGAGCGCCGAGGAGATGACCCGCAGATCAGTGGCAACGGGCTGCTGCTGGAGGAGGAGCTTGATGCAAAGGTTTTCGATGTCCCGCTCGGCCCGGTCGATTTTTTCAACAAAGTCAAAGACCCCTTGGGCCTTTTCCGCGTCCGCCTCCTCCAGCGCCTTGGCGGAGAGGGCAATGGCGCTCTCGCACAGGGCGCCCATGGCGATCAGGTTCCGGTGAAGGGCCTCCAGCTGTTCGTCAAACTTACTGCGCATTATCCAAACCTCCCCGTGATGTAATCCTCGGTGCGCTTGTCGGCGGGATTGGAGAACATCTTCTCCGTGTGCCCAAACTCGATGAGCTCTCCCAGGAGGAAAAACGCCGTTCTGTCCGAGACGCGCACCGCCTGCTGCATGTTGTGGGTAACCATGACGATGGTGTAGTCCGCTTTGAGCTCCATGACCAGCTCCTCGATTTTCGAGGTGGAGATGGGGTCCAGCGCCGAGGTGGACTCGTCCATCAGCAAAACGTCCGGCTTCACGGCGAGAGCGCGGGCGATGCAAAGCCTCTGCTGCTGGCCCCCGGAGAGGCCCAGGGCGGATTTTTTGAGCCGGTCCTTCACCTCGTCCCAGATGGCGGCGGCGCGGAGGGATTCCTCCACGATCTCATCGAGTTTTGCGCGGCTCCGGGTGCCGTGGGTGCGCGGCCCGTAGGCCACGTTGTCATAGACGGACATGGGGAAGGGGTTTGGCTTTTGGAACACCATGCCGATGCTGCGGCGAAGCTCTGTCACGTCCCTGCCCGGTTCGTAAATTTCCTCCCCGCGATAGGTAAGTGAACCCGTCACCTTTACGCCCTCGATGAGGTCGTTCATGCGGTTGACGATCCGCAAAAAGGTGGATTTTCCGCACCCGGAGGGGCCGATGAGGGCGGTGATGCGTTTTTCCGGGATGTCCAGGGAGATATTTTTCAGCGCGTGGGTCTCGCCGTAGTAGAAGTCGAGACCCCTCGCGGAAATAATCGTGTCAGCCATAGTCAGCTCCTTTTCAGCTTCTTGCCCAGCGCGCTGGCCGTAAGATTGATGATCACCGTGAGAATGAGCAGAATCGTGGCAATGGAAAAGGCCACGCCGAAGTCGGCGTTCTCCTTGGCGTAGTGGTAGAGCGCCACGGTCAGCGTGGAGCCCGACGCCCGCGCCAAGCGGCCCGGGGAGAAGTCCTGCATCGCCATACTCATGCCGGCGGTGTACATGAGTACCGCGCTCTCCCCCACCACGCGCCCCACGGCCAGGATGCACCCGGTGACGATGCCGTCCACGCTGGAGGGCAGGATCACCGTGCGGATCATGCGCCATTTCCCGCTTCCAAGGCCCAGCGCCCCCTCCCGGTAGGACTGGGGCACGGTCTTAAGGCTTTCTTGCGTCGACCTTATGATGGTGGGCAAAATCATCATGACCATGGTCAGGGACCCGGCCAGCAGGGTCTTTTGCAGTTTGAGGGCCGTGCAAAAGACGATGACGCCCACCAATGCGTAAATGATGCTGGGGATACCCGCCAGGGCCTCGGAGGCAAACTCAATGACCGCCACGAGCCTTCTGTTCCGGGCGTATTCCGTCAGATAGATCGCCGCCCCCACACCCAAGGGCAGGGCAATCAGCAGGGAGACGACGACCACAAACAGCGTATTTTTGATAGCCGGCGCTATGCCGATTGTCCCCCTTAAGACGCTCTCCGAGGCGGTAAGAAAGCTCCAACTGATGCCGCCCACGCCCCGGATCAGGATGTAGCCGATGAGGAATATGAGCAGCCCCACCGTGAGGGCCGAACAGCCGTAGAGGAGCGTCCGTGCCCCGATGTCGTATAGTTTTCTGCGCATGTCAGTTCTCCTTCTCCCGCTTCAAAACAAGGTTCAAAAACGCGTTGATGAGCATAATAAAGAGGAACAGCACAAGACCGATGGAAAAAAGCGCCTGCCGCTGTAAGCTCCCGTCCTGGGAGTAGTTAAGCTCGATGGAAATGCCCGTGGTGAGAAACCGCACGGATTTTGTGAGACTTGGCATGTTGGCCACGTTCCCGGCCACCATCATGATTGCCATGGCCTCCCCAATGGCCCGCCCGATGCCCAGCACCACCGCCGCCGCGATGCCGCTCTTGGCGGCGGGGGCGGAGACGCGGAAGTACGTTTCCAGCTTTGTGGCCCCCAGTGCCAGGGATGCCTCCTCGTACTCCTTCGGCACCGCCTCCAGGGCCGTCTCGGAGAGGGAGATGATGTTGGGGAGGATCATAATGGTGAGGACTACGATAGCCGCCAGTAAGCTGTCCCCGGCGGGCAGGTTCAGCCAATTTCTCAGCGCCGGGACAAGGACGCACATCCCCACCAGGCCGTAGACCACCGAGGGAATACCCGCCAGGAGGCTGACGGCGGGGCGGATAATATTGGCAAGCCATTTCGGGGCGGCCTTGGCGAGAAATACCGCCGTGAAAAACCCGATGGGCACGCCGATGACCACGGCCCCCGCCGTGCCGTATATAGAGGTGAGGATGAGCGGCAGGATGCCGTATTGATCCTGCCCCGCCGCCCAGGTCTTTCCGAGAAGGAACCTCCTAAGCCCGATCTCCCGTATGGCCGGAAGCCCGGAGATGATGAGATACACGCTGATGAGCAGTACGAACCCCACCGCCATAAGCCCGCAGAGGGTGAAGATAAGCTGCATAGCCCGCTCCACGGCCTTCCATTTCGCTTTTTTCATGTCAGTTGGGGGACACCGCGCCCGCCGCGGCTATGTACTCGGCGGCCTCGGCGCTGGCAGCGAAGTCCAGGAACGCCTGGGCGGCTTTGGAGAGCTCAACACCCTTCTTGGTGACCATGACGAAGGGGCGCTGGATGGTGTAAGTGCCGTCCTTGACAGTGGCCTCGCTGGGCGCGACGCCGTTGACCTTGACGGCGGTGACTGTGTCGTTCACGGCGGAGAGGCTGGCGTAGCCGATGGCGTTTTCATTCCCTGCAACATTCCCGATGACGTCGCCGGTGGAGCCGTACTCGTTTGTGTAGGCGCAAGCGCCCTCCACGCCCACGATCTCCTCGAAGGCCGTGCGGGTACCGGAGCCGTCCTCGCGCCCGTACACCGCAATGGGGGCGTCGGCGCCGCCAAGCTCGGACCAATTTTTGATTTTGCCGGTGAAGATATCCGCGATCTGGGCGGTAGTCAGTTCAGTCACGGTGCTTTTGGGGTTCACCACGATGGCCACGCCGTCCAGCGCCACAACGTGGGCGACGGCGCCCTTTTCCTCCTCCTCGGCCTTCAGCGCCCGGCTGGAAAGGCCAATGTCGCAGGTCCCGTCCAGCACCCCGCTGATGCCGGACCCGGACCCGGTGCCGGAGTAGTTAACAGTGATGTCCGGCTCCTTTTCCCGGAACGCCTCCGTCAGCGCCCCCATCACGTCCGCCATGGACGTGGACCCGTCCGTGTTCACCGTGCCGGACATACCGCCCTCCGAGCAGCCGGCAAGAAGGGCCACAAGCATCACAGCGGCGACCATCATCGCCAAAATTTTCTTTTTCATAACAGTTGTTCTCCTTTTTTACACTTTTTCGCTTTCGCGTTACGGGTATATTGTACAGCACCAATCATCAAATCTGCTGCCTTGCAATCATCAAATCCTTGTAAAGTCTGCCTCCGTCAAAATTACGCTTGACAACCGCCTGTCCCGTCTGGTACAATTCCACCGTAAAAGGGAGTAGTTGGCGCCCTGCGGGCGCGGAGCGGCTCGTCACCACGCTTTAAGGTGACGGAAGTCGAACTACGCCGGTTTCTGACGGCGGATTTGCGCCCATGCAGCGTCAAAGCCCTTGGAAATACGAAAGTATTCCCTGCGGGCTTTTCCTTGCCTGGACACAAATCCGCTCGCTAGAAACTGCTTCGCACTCCACGCGGCGCTGTTCGACTCCCGTCACCTTATGGCCGGGCCGCCCTGGACGGTACGGTCCATTGCGAGACTTTTACCGCATAAAACGCGGTAGAAGTCTTTTTTTCGCCGCGAAATTCGGGAGGGTTTTATGAAAATCTTCGCGCTTATTCTCTTCATCGTCACCTACGCCCTGATGATCGCCCTGCAAAAGGCGCGGCCATGGGTAGCTTTGGGCAGTGCCGCCGTGTTCGTCGCCGCCGGGATCGTCCCCCTCGCCGACATATTTCCCTCCATCGACTTCAACGTTCTCTTGATGCTGGCGGGAACCATGGGCACCGTGTCGCTGTTCATCGCCTCCGGTATGCCGGGGAGATTGGCGGAGATACTTCTTCAAAAGGTGCCCAACACCATGTGGGTGGCCGTGGCCATGTCCCTCTTTGCCGGTATCGTCTCCGCCTTTATCGACAACGTGGCGACGGTGCTGATGATCGCGCCGGTGGGGATGGCAGTGGCGAAGAAGCTGAAAATTTCCCCAGTGCCCCTCATTATCTGCATCGCTGTCAGCTCCAACCTGCAGGGCGCGGCCACATTGGTGGGGGACACCACCAGCGTCATGCTGGGCGGCTACGCCGGTATGGATTTTCTGGACTTCATCTTCATGGACGGCCGCCCCGGCATCTTCTTCGCCGTGGAGCTGGGGGCACTGGTTACCGTCCCCGTCATTATGTTCATTTTCCGGCATGACCGGCAGAAGGTGGAGGCAGCGGAGGAGACGCAGGTCAAGGATTATTTTCCAACCGCCCTCCTGCTTGCCAACATCGCCCTGCTCATCGGCGCGTCCTTTATCCCAAATAAGCCCTCCGTCACCAATGGGCTCATCTGCGTGGCCGTATTCCTCGCGGGCGCTGTGAAGGCCGCACTGTCCTCTCGCGGCCTTACCCCCGTGAAAAAGGCCCTCCGGGACATTGACTATGAGACAATTTTGCTTCTGGCGGGCCTCTTTATCGTCATCCGGGGCATCATGAGCGCCGGGATCATCGACGACATCAGCGGCATCTTCGTAAAGCTGGGCGGGAATCATATCTTCCTTCTCTACACCGTCATCGTCTGGGGCTCGGTGCTGATCTCCGCCTTTGTGGACAATATCCCCTACGTGGCCACCATGCTCCCGGTGATCCAAGGAGTGGCCGCCGCCATGGGCGTGGAGCCCACACTTTTGTACTTCGGCCTTCTCTCCGGCGCCACCCTGGGCGGAAACCTGACCCCCATCGGCGCCTCGGCTAACATCGCGGGGATCGGTATCCTGAGAAAAGCTGGTTTTGAGGTCAAGACCTCCGACTTTGCCCGTATCGGCGTGCCCTTCACCCTCTGTGCCGTGCTGACCGGGTACCTCTTCTGCTGGTTTGTGTGGGGATGATTCTGTATGCAAGGAGACGCTTACTATGAAACACGAATGTAAGATCACCGTCCTGGAGACAAAGTGCTTTCCGGAGCTTCAGGCGAAATACCTGGCCGACCCCAAGTCCGGCCCGTGCCCCTTTTTTAAGGTGGGGGATACGTTTTTGCTGAAGCGCACGCCGCAACAGGACGATTTCTATCACCTGATGAACGGGAAATTCTGCGGCGAGGCGTGGGACGCCGTGAGCCGGTATGTTTACGCGTCCCTCCAGGGCGGCTCCATTATGAAGGGCTGGACGAACGACGACCGAATGATGATCGCCTGCTGCAATGACGGCACAAGACCCGTGATTTTTAAGATTGAACGGATCGATATCCCTGAAAACGCCGAGGAGCGGGCGTGGCTTGAAAAGCAGGATTTCAGCAATTCAGCGGAGGACGCGTATACGGGCTGATCTATGCAAATTCGGTTCAAGGCCGTCACGTTTACCCAAAAAACTCTCCGCCGCCGATATGGCAGCGAGGAGTTTGCGCGTTGCGGCAAGTAAACTACAGATATAAGAAAAACGTTTCTGCACGGTAGATCAAGCAAAAGCCATAAAGAAAAAATATCAACCCGCCCAGAGCCTCGCGGCTCCGGGCGGGTTTTGCGTATCAGTTTTTTTGTTCAATTCCCCAGCCACTCCAAGAACTCTCCCTCTGATATCTCTCCCGCCTCGCAGGCGTCCTTCTTCCTCCGGGCCTCCTCGCCCCAGGCGTAGAAGGCGGACGGCTCGATTCTCCCAGCCTTGATCCACGCGAAGCGTTTCTTATACTCCCGGCGGTATGCCTTGAAGATGTCGTCCTCCCCGCGCCGCTTAGTCCACGCCATGATCGCACCCACCTCCCGGCAGGTGCGGCCCTTCTTGTCGCAGACCCGGTCGCAATACTCCACGCCCCCGTGCCCCGTCACCGCGAAATACCGGCCGCAGTTCTTGCACACCCGCATCCGAACCTCCCGCTTGACGCACTCCCGGACGTGGTAGTCGATGATGTCGTACACCGTCTCCGGCACCAGCACCTCCGCGAAGTCCCCGGAGGGCAGAAGCTCAAACCCAAGCGGGTATGCCCGGAACCGAAACGCCCTCTCTCCGTCACGCAGATAGTAGTCCGCCATCTTCCGCATGACGGGTCTCTGATCACGGTCCATGTCGAGGACGTTGGCGAACAGCTCTCTAATCTGCTCCTGCATCTGCTTCAGCTCCTCCGCCATCCGCAGCAGGGCACTGCGCTGCAACAGGTTCTCGCTGAAGTTCCCCAGTGCCAGCGCCTGACCAATTCGCCACGTCCAATCTAACCGCAGGTGCGAAAAATAGATGTGGTGCTCCTCCAACTCTGCCAGTTCAGACAGAGCCTCCTGCGCGAACCGCTTGTCCTGGGTCAGGGTCAGCGACCAGAGCTCGTCGGAAATCTTCTTGAGCAGCGGCGCGAGTGCCTCTGTATCCAAATCAAGAAAGCCGAGCAGACTGCTGGGGAACGGCACCTTCTTCTCGTGGTACTCCTGCGAGTCAAGATTTTTTATCGACATGCCATAGAACTCGGTCCCCTCGGCGATGTAAGTTCTGAAATCGTAGTTGAGCATGGACGACCCCTCCAAAATAGACTAACGGGAAAAATAAATATAGTAAGTCTTGACAAGATGTAACACTGGTGTTATACTCGCAACGCAAAGACCAATAGACTAATCAGTTTACATCAGTCTATACCCTCGGCAGAATAAAGTCAAGAACTATTTTGAGCCGGGGGAAAATTTCGGAAAGGAGGGTACACATGATTTTAGGGGAACGATTTTATCAGATGAGCAACGCCATCTTCTACTACGACCTAACGCCGACAGAGTTCATGGTCTACAGCTACCTCGTCTGCTGTGCCGGTCAGAAAGGTGTCTGCTGGCCGAGCATAGGCAAGATCGCGGTCAACTGCAACTGCTCGGAGAACACGGCGAGGAAGGCAATCGCCTCGCTCGTCAAAAAGCGGTTCATCCGCAGGGTGGCGACGTATGAGGATTGGATAGAGGGTCACAGCCGACAGACGAACAACACGTATTACATCCTCGATCTCCCGCCGGTGAAGAACACCGCCGCGCCCGCAAAGAGGTATAGGCAGGTCGAAAACACGACGGCCTCACAACCTCCGCCGTGAGGCCGTGTGTCACGACGTGTGCGGTTCTACACTCAGAGTGGGGTGTTTACACGTCAGACAAACCCAGCCCCACGTGGGCCGCCTTTCGACGTTTTTCCGACCCCGGAGGGGAGGGAAAACGAGAAGCAGGATAAACAACCGACATCACAACCAGCGTCGGTTGTCTCACATCTGCCCGCAGTGCGGGCAGTTTGAGCGGTGTCGGGAACGACATCATTTTGAACGAGGAAACGGGCCCGTGGCATCTCAAAGCTGAAATGCTTACAGAATCAAAGAAAAAATCAATATCAAGGAGGAAATATGAGCAAGGAAAAGGAACAAATCGCGTTTCGGGTGACCCCGCAGATGAAGCGTCACATCGACCTCATCATGACCACCGACGGCAGCCGGACGCGGAATGAATTTCTGGAACACGCGGTTCGGTTCTACATCGACCACCTGCTGGCGCGGGACATGACCACGCTGCCGGTGTCGGTGACCAGCGCCATCGACGGGCGGCTCGGTATGCTGGAGGACAGGCTCTCGGCTCTGCATTTCAACAACTCGGTTGAGCTGGACATGCTGGTGCAGATCATCGCTCACGCATACAAGTTCAACGACACAGCTCTCCGCAAGCTGCGCTCGGAAAGCGTGAAGAACGTGAAGCAGACAAGCGGGCGCGTGTCTCTGGCGAACGCGGTGAGGGAGAGTGACGAAGCTGAATGGCAGGGCTGATTCTGAAGTCGCCGTACATCAAGGCTGGCGGCGCGGGAAAGTACATGAAGTACATTGCGACGCGAGAAAATGTTGAGAGACTACCTGATGGTCGTCCGCCCACGAAAAAGCAGGTGGAGCTCATCGGTAAACTCGCAAAGGACTTCCCGGCGTCAACGAAGTCGGACGAGTACGCCGGATACAACAAGTCACCGACGCGAGCAAACGCCTCCGCCTACATCTCATCAACCCTCGAAGCGAATTGGGATACCGCCCAACGCTCCGACGTCTACATGAAGTACATCGCCACCCGCCCGCGCGTCGAGAAGCTGGGTACGCACGGCCTCTTCGGTGATGAGGATGACGTGGATCTCAACACGGCTATCGCTGAGATGGAGAGCGTCACCGGCAACGTGTGGACGCACATCATCTCCCTGAAGCGCGAGGACGCGGAACGGTTAGGATATGACAATGCCAACACGCGGCAAAATTCTTTGTGGGGGCATTAAATTAAAAATGCCGGAGCACAGAACGGCACCGGCATTTTTCAATATAGTTGCTTTCAAACAACGCAAATCAGCTAATACTGCACAAATCGACTGTATAGCTACTATTGCCTGTAAATGTAATTTTGACAGTAAAGTCACTCCTCAACATTGCACCAAAGCCATTCTGAGCATCTACGTAACCTTTGATCGTCCAAGTGTTCTTTGAGCAGCTTACACAGATAGCAATAATAAAAGGTGCCGGCTTAGGGGCGTTTTTATTTTCCTGGTTGTTATTCGCGCAAATCATAGCCCATACAACTGCTATGAAGATTCCCACGACCAATATACTAAAACCAATTCCTGCCATGATTATAATGTACTCCCTTTTTTCAAAAACGATACTGTCCTCTCCGGCACGCAGCTTTCCTGAACGTCTGAAATATAATAGCCTCTCTCCTTTGCCCACTGAGCAAGCGCGGAGCCCTTACGCAAATAATATGTGTCTTTAGGCAATGGGATCCCTGTTGCCGCTTCGTACTTCTTGCCTGTCAGTTGAAAAGTCTCTCCTCTGTCAAGCAGGTACTCCAGACCATCTAATTTTGGACGTTTACCCATGTTTTTTCCCTCGTTTCTCTATTTCTCACGACACAAAAAAGTGCGTGGCCCCAAACAGAGCCACGCACCGAAAAACGCATAGCTCCGTTTGTTGCCACACAAACTCTTTTTGTCCAACAGAGAACGCAAAGATAAGGAGCGCGTTTTTACCAAGAGCAAAAACACGTCCTCCACTGGACAAAGGCTATTGAGTTTGTGTGGCAAATACAGTTACCACGCCTGTAGCAAGATTACAAGAGAAATGTTAGCATATATTTTGCTTGATAAAGCTTATTTCTACGACTTACATATTCAGACCATCACCGCCTGCGTCACCCGCCTGCTCTCCCACCTGAGCAGGGTCATCCGAGACGACACGGAGCAAATGTCTCACGGCCCCGGCTTCGGCATTGACCGCAAGAGGTGGAGAGAACTGATGGAGAAAAGAATCGCAATGGGCCACAAGCCGGACGACCACGAGGAACAGTCACAGGGGTACCAGGGGTTCAGTATATGACCCCCACCCCCTGCAAAATCTGCGGGGGAAATGTACAATAATACGAATAAGCAACAAATATAAAGCCCTTCGGAGAGGCGCAACATGGGCAAACGCAGAGCCAATGGCGATGGGAATATACGAAAGAGACCAGATGGCCGATGGGAAGGGCGGTATGTTGCGGGGCACGATGAGAGCGGAAAAGCGATTCGCAAGAACGTACTCGGCAGAACCCAGGCGGAGGTCAAGGAGAAGCTGAAAAAAGCAATTCGGGAATGTGCCGAGATCGACATTGAGAAAGCTGAGGAATATACCGTCGGCGGCTGGGTACGGACGTGGTATGAGACTTGTTCCAAACCGCATATTCGAGAAAGTACGCAGGAATTTTACGAGGACTACATTGAGTACCATGTAGTGCCGAGGATTGGGAACATCTAGCTCACGAAACTGACTGGCAGAGATATACAAAAGATGTACAATGAAGTCAAGGCCAGCGGGCGAATCAGGGTAACCAACGACGGCAACGCGGGCATGGGCGCCAGCTACGTCCGTGGCCTCCACATGATGCTCCACAACTGCCTTGGGCGAGGAGCGGTTGATCCTGCGAAACTCAACAGAGGACTGCATCGTTCCGAAGCCGGAGAAGAAGGAGATGCACATCCTGCACCCAGAGGACATAAGCGCATACCTCAAAGAGGCTGACCGGCGGGGCGTACTGGCGATGTTCTTCCTGGAGCTGACCACGGGCCTCCGAAAAGGTGAGCTGGTTACCCTGCTGTGGAGCGGCCTCGATGAACAGTCAATGACGCTGAACGTCTGCAAGCAGGCCGCCGGAGTCAAGGGCGGAGGTGTGAAGGTTACCCGCCCCAAAACGGAAACCTCCATTCGAAAAATCTCTCTGTCGCAGGAGACTATCGACGTCCTGAAACGGGAGCATGAGAAACACCCGGAGCTTGAGATCATGTTCCCCTCCCCGAAGACGCTGGGCATGTACTACCCCGACTCAGTGACAGCCATCCACAACAAAATCCTCAAGTCTGCCGGACTTCCGCACATACGTCTGCACGACCTCCGCCACACTTTTGCAACTCTGGCTCTCCAAAACGGCGTGGACGTAAAAACCGTGTCAAGCATCCTCGGCCACTTCGACGCTGGGTTTACGCTGAGAACCTACACCCACGTCACAACGAAGATGCAAGAAGAAGCTGCCGCCGCGATGGGAAAGCTGATTGGGGCGAGCGTATGAGTAAAAACTACCCCGCCATAACTAAAAAGGCCGTGGGGCCCAAAATCCCACGGCCTTGTGCTATCCTGTCCTTTCCGCTCCGAAATCCCGTTGGGGTCAGAAGTGGGTCAGAACGGGAAAATCGGAAAATTGCGATATAGACGATTCGGATAGCTGATTTCTCCATCCGCCTATTTCCAGAAATACACAAAGGGCCGATTTTGTTACCAAAATCGGCCCTTTCGTGGAAAAGGACTGCGACAATGATAGAAATTACCGAGGGGGGGTGCAAATCCTTTTTAGGGGGGTGCAAATAGGCTGGAGGGGGTGCAAAATTAGTGTCCTGTTCTTTGACCGACCTCCCTGGCGCACCACGCCACGAACTCTTCCGGAGACGGCACCTTATCTCCGAATGGCGCCGCCGCCCACCGTGATCGAGCCACCGGGTCCGGATTTGCCACCGCCGCCGCGATTGCCTCTTTGATGCTCTCCCGAACTTCATCCAGTGACACACCTTGCTGAACGGCCACCCTCTTGAGGGACCGCTCGGCTTTTTTCAGTTCTGCCCATGTTATGGAATTAGTCATATCCACCTCCACATTTCCGCACCATTACGGCGCATTTGTTCTGTACGGTTATTACCGTTCAACTAAACGGTATTATAAGCGAAGGTGCTTGTCAGAAAATGTCGAAACACGGCGGTGCGAATAAAAAAAGAGAGAAAAAGCCCACAAGCCGCAGCCCATGAGCGTTTTCTGTGTGTGGTCAAACATTGATCTCGCTGCCATTGAGAAAGCGGAAGGTCATCGTCCCATCAGCATGGACGGTTACCAGGTCAACGGAATCAATCCAAAGGCCATCGGTGAAGGTGTCCAGCGGAGAATCCCGCTCCGAGAGCGCAAACATAAAGCCACCGATGGCATCCGCCTTTTTGAGCCTTTCAGAGCGCCTTTTTTGTAATGCGTCCACCTTGGCCTTGGCGGTTTCATATCGGTCAACCAGGCCATTGTACCGCGCAAGGTAGGCGGTTTGATCGAGTGCGCTGCGGCTGTTTTCATTCACGCAGCTTTCTACCAAACCGGCTATTACCTCGGTTTCCCCCAGCATGGTTTCGATTTCCGCATCGATCTCTGAGCAGTCGGTCAAAACTGTCTGCATCACCCGGCAGTCCTCAATGAGCCTATCCCGGTTGGGGATGAGCCGGTTGAAAGCCTCCAGGAATTTCTCCTTGATGGTGTCCTCGGTCAAATGCGGTGTCCCGCATTTGTGGTCACCCTTGAACTTGGCATTGCACTGCCAGATGGTACGGCGGTATTTGTTTGTGCTGTTCCATACCTTTGGGCCATAGAACTCTCCGCAATCGCCGCAGACGATTCGGCAGGAGAACAGGCTCCCGGAGCGGTAGCGCCGCCCCAGCTTCTTTCGCCGTTCCATTTCCTCCTGCACCTGGTCGAACAGGGTCGGTGACACGATGGCCTCGTGGCTCTGCTCTACATAGTATTGCGGGACTTCACCCTCGTTTACCTTCATCTTCTTCTGGAGAAAGTCCACGGTAAAGCGTTTCTGGAGTCTGGCGTCACCCTTGTATTTTTCATTGGTGAGGATGCTCTCGACCGTAGATGCCTGCCATTTCTGTTTCCCGGCCGGGGTAGGAATGCCCTCTGCGGTGAGCTGCTTGGCAACGCCGAAGGTGGTCAAACCGCTCAGAAACAAGTCAAAGATGTAGCGGACGGTTTCTGCCTGCTCCGGCACTACTTTGGGCAGGCCGTCCGGCCCTTTCTCATATCCAAGGAACTGTTTGTAGGGCATGGATACCTTTCCGTCAGCGAACCGCTTTCTCTGGCCCCAGGTCACGTTCTCGGAGATGGAGCGGCTCTCCTCCTGCGCCAGCGAGGACATGATGGTGAGCAGGAGTTCCCCCTTGCCGTCAAAGGTGTAGATATTCTCCTTCTCAAAGTAACACTCGCAGCCGGCGTCTTTCAGCTTTCGGATGGTGACCAGACTGTCAACAGTGTTTCTGGCGAAACGGCTGACCGATTTTGTAACGATGAGGTCTATCCGTCCGGCAAGCGCGTCCTTGACCATCTGATTGAAGCCCTCGCGGTTTTTCGTGTTCAGGCCGGAAATCCCTTCATCCGTATACACCTTCACGAACTCCCAATCGGCGTGGGATTGAATGAACCTGGTGTAGTAGTCGACCTGGGCCTCGTAGCTGGTGAATTGTTCATCGCTGTCGGTGGACACTCTGGCATAGCCAGCCACTTTGCGCCGGACCGTGGTACCGACAGGCCCTCTCGCATGGATTGCCCTCGTTGCGGGAATGACTGTAACATTAGGCATTTCTGTTTCTCCTCTCGCGTGTCTTTCGTCCCGCCGCAGCCCTCATCTCCGGGGTCCATGATTCCGAGCGTGAACGGTCTTTCCAAACGGCGGTCTGTGTGGTGCCGTCTTTGAAGTGGTAGACTAATGTGTTCCCATCGGCGGCGACAATCTTGCTGACGGTTTCCGCAAAAACGTGAGGATCGAATTCTTCAAGCCCCAGCACCTCGGCTGTTGTGGCAAGGAGTGTAGTTTCCGGCACAGCCTTGGACGCCGGACACGCCGCCTTGC
Source organism: uncultured Oscillospiraceae bacterium (assembly GCA_947589545.1). GTDB lineage: Bacteria > Bacillota > Clostridia > Oscillospirales > Oscillospiraceae > RUG626. The sequence continues at coordinate 62,159 of CANQBA010000005.1, forward strand.
CGATGGTGTTGTAAGTGCGGCAAATCCATATCTTTTTGCCAAGGGCGGTCTTGCGGTTAAAAGAAGCACCGCAGCAGTTACAGACAATTTTCCGAGTAAAGGGGTATGACGCCTGGTCGGGATGCTGCCCGCAGAACCGCTCCGCTCTCCGCGCACGTTCCTCCTGCACCGCCTGGAAAATGTCCATCGGAATGATGGGCTCATGGAATCCTTCAACATGGTACATGGGCAGTTCTCCGTGGTTGACCACCGTCCGCTTAGTGATGTGGTTTTCCCGGTAGCGGCGCTGCAGGAGAAGATTGCCGGTGTAGCAGTAGTTGGTCAGCACCTTCATCAACGGGCCTACATACCAGGGGTTCCCGTCCCTTGTCGTGATGCCCTCCTCGTTCAATGCCTTGCAGATGGCAATGTAACCCATCCCGGAAAGGTAATCATTGTAGATGCGCTTCACCGTCTCGGCCTCATCCAGCACGATTTGATATTCACCGTTCCGCAGCCGGTAGCCCAGCATGAAGCCCACCCAGGGCTTGCCCTGCTCGAAGTTCCGCTTGATACGCCACTTCTGGTTCTCACTGGCGGAGCGGCTCTCCTCTTGGGCATAGGATGCCAAAATGGTCAGCATCAGCTCACCGTCCGCGCTCATGGTGTGGATATTCTGCTCCTCAAAGAAAACGTCCACGCCCAGCCCTTTCAACTCACGGATAGTTTCCAGCAGCGTGACCGTGTTCCGGGCGAAGCGTGAAATGCTCTTTGTAATGACCATGTCCACTTCACCGTTTCTGCAGGCGGTCAACAGTTTTTGAAAATTCTCCCGATTATCCTTAGTGCCGGTCAAAGCCTCATCCGCATAAACACCGCAGTAGAGCCAGCCGGGATGCCTTTGGATCATTTCGCTGTAGTAGCTCACCTGGGCTGACAGCGAATGGAGCATGGCGTCCTTGCCGGAGGAAACTCTGGCGTAGGCCGCGACCCGCGTGACCTCAATCGTGCGCGGCGTGATGAACTCAACCTTCTTAATCGTCCGTTCCGTTGCCCTCACCTCCTTCTTTGGTAGGTGCCATATTACCTCTGAAGCGGGGAGATATCAACGGATTCCGGCAACATATAGCGCACAAATCGAGGCCCCTGGATTTGGCTATAATTCTATCAATTCTATCGTACTCTTTCCTTGTGATGATCCCCCCGGAGAGCATCTCGGCAGCCAGGGACATGGACGCTCTGTAGGAAAGGAGCCGGTCACGGTATTCAGCATCCATTCCGCGCACCTCCCTTCCGATGGGCATCAGCCGCACACTGGCGGGAGCAGTATTTCCTATGGGCATTTCCGTAGCCCTCAAACTGCCGACCGCACTGAGGGCAGATGAACGTGTAGTACGCTTTTCGCTTCACCTGGTCGGTATGGGTGTTCCACCACTTCATCCGGCAGGCATCCGAGCAGTAGAGCTTCACCCGCTTGCCCTTGGTCTGCGTGACCGGTTTGCCGCAGATCCGGCAGACCGTGCCACCAGCGGCGGTCGCCATTTTCTCTGCCGGGTGCCGAGCGCAGTGGGACTTCACGCTGTTCACGGAAAGGCCCAGTTGCTTGGCAATGGCCTTGTATCCAAGCCCCTCTCCCCGGAGGGCGGCGATGTCCGCCTTCTCCCGTTCTGTCATAACGCATCACCTCAACATACGGCCACGGGAGAGGGGCAAACTTAACGATTTCGGAAATAATAGAAAGCTTTGTTCAATGTTAATTTGCGTAGGCACCTATGCGATAATATTTCATATTGCAATGTAAAATGTGTGCCGGGTGACGCCCGGTTATTTTTTGAGGTTAGACCTTTCTTCCAAAAACGAGGTTGGGGGTAGAATTACGGGTACAAAGAAAATGAAAAGCGATTAATGAAAAAGAGGAGAAGGTTTGAACCTCTGATGAAAATCTGAAAAAAGCGTTGACAAAGGATATTCCCATATAGTATAATCCTAAACAGAAAATCAAGGAGGTAACCACCATGAAGAAAATTTCTATAGCCAATGCCCCAGCATTTACTTCGCCCAATTCCATGACCCTGATCTGCACCGAGAAACCGGACGGCAGCACGAATCTTGCAACACTGGCCTTCTGGGCCTTTGCTTCCAGCAATCCCGGAAAGATCATGTTTTCCTTGAACAAGGGTGCTTACAGCTTGGAGCTGCTTGCCGAAAAGAAAGAGGTTGTTCTTGCAATTCCCGGCGTGGAATTGACTGGCGCACTCATCGGCTGTGGTACCTGCTCTGGTCGTGATACCGATAAGATCACCAAGGTCGGTTTAACTATGCAGGACGTAGAAGGAACGAACATCAAAGCCCCCGTTCCCTGCAAACTTCTCATTCATGCTACGGTTGCGGGAACAATGGACGCCGACGACCATGTTGTTCATCTCTGTGACGTCAAGGGCGTCTATGGGGATGAAGATACAGATGCTGTTTTTGGCTGGAAGGGCTACGCTGAATTTGCGGCGGCACAGCAAAAGTAATCAAAAAGGGGCGGCTGTCTGCGGATAGCCGCCTTTTGATTTAAGGAGGGCAACATGAAAACACAAGGCGGGTTTTTAATAACAAGGATCAAGCAAGTCGGAGGACGCATTTTTGAGCGTATACTGAGCGAGAAAAATATAGACGCCTTTAACGGTCCGCAAGGCAGAATTCTTTATGTCCTGTGGCAAAAAAACGGTGTTCCCATAAGTGAACTGTCCAAGGAAACCGGCCTTGCCACGACTACTCTGACCAGTATGCTTGACCGCATGGAGGCGGCAAATCTGATTTACCGGGATCGCGGCGACAAAGACCGTAGAAAAATTCTTATTTTCCTGACCGAAGAAGCCAAGGAATTGGAGCAGGAATATAATGCGGTAACCGAGGAAATCAGCAAAATCTATTATAAGGGGTTTTCTGAAGAAGAAATAACGCAGTTTGAAAACTATCTTTTACGAGTCCTCGAAAATGTGGAGGAACGGATTTAGTATGTATGCCTGCATAAAGGATCAAATCCAGAATATGAACTTGGTGATCGGTTGCACCGTTGGTTGTCCTTATTGCTACGCCCGGAACAACGTGCGGCGGTATCACATGATTGACGACTTCTCACAGCCGGAGTTCTTTCCGGGCAAGTTGCGGTTGATGGAAAAAGAGAGGCCGCAGAATTTCCTGCTCACCGGCATGAGCGACCTTTCCGGGTGGAAAACGGAGTGGCGGGAGCAGGTGTTCACAAAAATGGCGGAAAATCCCCAGCATCAGTTTCTGTTCCTGTCAAAACGCCCCGACCTGCTTGACATCGACACCGACCTTGAAAACGCCTGGTTCGGCGTGACGGTAACAAGAAAATCGGAGCTGTGGCGAATTGACGCGCTCAGAAAAAACGTTCGGGCCAAGCATTACCATGTGACCTTCGAGCCGCTGTTTGACGATCCGGGCAAGGTGGATTTCCGCGGTATTGATTGGGTGGTCATCGGAACTATGACCGGCCCGATGAGTCGGAAAGTTCGGACATCGCCGGAATGGGTGTGTTCTCTGACGGAGCAGACCCACACGCAGGGCGCCCGTGTGTTTTGGAAAGAAGACCTTGCCCCTATCATGGGTGAGCAGGATGCCGTACAGGAACTGCCCGACGCTTATAACAGGGTTTTGGAGGAACAGAGAAAATGGCGCAAATAAACGATAGCGGCGTTTTGATTGCTGATGTTGACACGAAAAACATCATGACGAAATCCAGTCTCCCGGTGGGCGGGTATTCCGTCAATCCCTATGTGGGCTGCACTCACGCCTGCAAGTATTGCTATGCCTCGTTTATGAAACGCTTTACCGGGCATACGGAGGAATGGGGGACATTCCTTGACGTAAAGCACTGGCCGGAAATCAAGAATCCGCAGAAGTATGCCGGTCAACGTGTGGTGATTGGCTCGGTGACGGACGGCTACAACCCGCAGGAGGAAATTTTCGGCGCTACCCGTAAGTTGCTGGAACAGCTTCGCGGCAGCGGAGCGGATATCCTGATTTGCACGAAATCCGACCTTGTCCTGCGGGACATCGACCTCTTGAAAGAGTTGGGTCAGGTGACGGTATCCTGGTCGATCAACACGCTGGACGAGAGCTTCAAAAACGATATGGACAAAGCCGTCAGCATTAAGCGGCGTATTGCCGCCATGAAGCAGGTCTACGACGCCGGTATCCGTACTGTCTGCTTCGTGTCCCCTGTCTTTCCAGGGATCACGGACTTTGAGGCGATCTTTGAGCGGGTCAAGAACCAGTGCGACCTGTTCTGGCTGGAAAACCTCAATCTTCGCGGCGGATTCAAAAAGGCCATCATGGACTATATCGTGGAAAAGCATCCTGAACTTTTGCCGCTGTATCAGGAAATCTATGACCGGCATGACCGCAGTTATTTCGAGGCGCTGGAAAAGAAGGCGGAGGAAATGGCGAAAAAATACGACTGCCCGTTTGTAGATAACGAAATGCCTTATGGACGTGTCCCGCAGGGGCATCCTGTTATCGTAGACTACTTCTATCACGAGGAAATTCGGGGTTCTAACAATAGCGGCGAGAGGAAAAGGTCTGGTAAAACAGTTTCATTGTAATTTTAGCAACACTTCCGATATAAATAATAGAAGTTGCTATGCAATAATCTACATAAACAAAAAGAGGCCCACCAGGGAACTGCATCCCCGGTGAGCCTCTATGGTTTCGTGCTGTATTACGTTTTCTCGCAGTAGTCGAGAGAAATCCAGCCGGCGCCGGATTTCAAGCGGCCCCAGCCTTTTACAGAGCCTTGACCGCTCCGCTCCTCCACGATGGTGAAGATTCCCTTGCCGGTGAACTTGCCGGTCTCGGCGTAGTTCGTCCCCGGCCCGGTACGGATGTTCAGGTCGGAGATCACGACCTTTGCCAGAAAAGGAACCGCGGCGGAGCTGGTTGCGGGATACACGGCCTTGCCAGCGGAGTCAAAGACGGAGTATCCCGGATTCTTGTCCGCACACTGTTTGGCGTTGGCAAGAACCTTAAACGCCCCCTTCTGCGAAGCGGCGTCCGCCCAGGTCTTTCTTACCCGGTACATCTCCGTGGCCTGAGAACCGCTGCCCTGGGAGCCTGCGTCAGCCGTGCCGTTTCCCAGGCGCTTGTTTACCTCGGCGGCGATGGCGCCGTGCCGCTCGTAAAGATAAGTGCCGGGGCAGGATTTGTTGGCGTAGTCCCTATGGACGGTCATGTTGCAGCCGTTGAGATGATTGACGCGCTCATTCTTGCTGGTAGACCACACCAGCTTTTTGATGCCGTTGCGCTTGCAGATGTCTGTCACCAGATCGAGGAGCGCGGCGTAGGCGGCGCTGGTGAGCGCGTAGGGCTCCTTGGTATCGCTGGCCACTTCGATGGTGATAGCCCGGTGGTCGTTGGCGGCATTGGAGGAACACCAGGAGCGGTCCTTCTCCTCCACATACATCCCGATGCGACCGTCAAGCCCCACGCCATAGTTGGAGGATGCCTGCCGCGAGGTGGGCGCGAAAATCTCACCCAGCCTCTCGACCGTGCATTGCCCGACCACGCAGTGGATGGTGATAGTGTCGATAGCATGATTGCGGTTGACTGTTTTGTTGGGGGAAATCTTGGTGTAGGACACCAGAGGGCTGTTGGTGAAAGCCATCTCACTCGCCCTCCTTCCCACTGCGGTCGTGGAGCTGCTCCAGCACATCCTTCAGCTTGTCCGGGACAGGCAGGCCAAGGTGGGCGGCATTCTCCAGAAGGGACACACCCTCATTGGAGAGATAGAAGAAGATGACCGCCATCCGCAGCGCGCCGGTGCCACCCAGCACATTCACGTCCAGGATGTTGCCGATGCCCACCAGCAGGAAAATCAGCACCTTCCGGCAGATGCCCTTGAAGCCGACCGCGCTGGAGAGCTTCTTGTCGGCAATGGCGCACAGAACGCCGGTCACATAGTCGATCACCACAAAGGCGATCAGGGCATACAGAAAGCCGTCCATGCCACCCAGGAACCAGCCAAGGAAACCGCCCAGGGCGGTGAAAGCCAACTGAATACCATTCCAGATCTCTTTCATCGAAAAATCTCCTTAAAAAATCAGAGCCATGCCGGTTTTTCCGGCACGACTCGCGTTGACGTTGCATCAAGCCACGCTTGATACCATTCACTTAGTTCCGCAGCTTGCTCTTCGGTCAGCCGCGCATACCAGAGCTGGCCGCGATTGATGACGGGAAAGCACTCCCTTTCTCTGCGCTCCCGGATGGCGGCGACCTCGGCGCTTTGCGTGAGCCGCTCATCCTGTGCATCGTCAAAGACCAAATCACCGTCCCTCACACGGTAAGCGGAAAAGTGCGCGCAGAAGTGGCCGGCGTCCTCCGGGTCGTTTACTTCGATGCCATCTACCAGAGTTCCGAACAGGGCAAAGTTTGTGACATAGCCCTTTTCATCACATAGAACCTGCATAGTCCACCTCCTCAGTTGATGCCGAATACACGGAGTATCTGCCCGGTGCCGCTGCGCCCATGATAGGCCAGCGTAACCGTTGAACCGGAATATGAAAGGCCAAAAGAGTAGTAGTTCGACTCGTCCGCAATTTGGAACAGGACGGATGATGTCGTGATCAGTGAAGCGGGAATGGTCAGTGATGTTCTGGAGCCTGCCGAGGACGGCTGACCGACTATGACGAAGAACTTGTAATTATATGAGAATGTGGTCGAGCCGGTGGTCAAAGTCCCCCAATAGAGGGATGTCGCCGTGATACCCAGGTTTGTCCTCGCCGCCGCAGCGTTAGATGCGCCCGTTCCCCCATAGGCGACAGCCAGTGGTGCGGTCAGCGAGATCGAAGGCCAGGAGGATCGGTCATAGGCCATCTTGACCGCATTGGCTGTTGCGGCAAGGCCCGTGCTGGTGGATGCCACACTGTTTGAGAGCATCGTGATGCCATAGTTGGCGGTCGTTGCAACAGAAAGGCCCAAGGCCACATAGTAAGAACCGTCAAAGATGAACAGGACGGTTTGACCGGCTTTCCAATAGTAGCTCCCTACGCCGTATGTGGCATAGGTCACCAGATACTTGGCGCCACTCCCGTTCACGTTCAGCGTGGGCAGACGTGCGGTGTTTTCATAGGTGAATTTGACCGCCACGACCGTTCCCGTCTGTACCGTGGTAAAGGAACTGCTGGTCGTAGCGACCTTTGCAACGGTCGCCGCCTCTGTGTCGCAGGTGGCAAAAGCGATGCCGCCGCTCCCTGCCTTTGAGCGGATGTAGGCGTCCAGCAGCATTCCGTAGACTCGGACATTCCAATCCTCCGCCACCTCGAAGGTCTTGTCGTACTCGGATACTTTCCCAATCGTGACGCCTTTGCCGCCGGACTTAAAGTCCATCACCACGCCAGCCGTAGAAACCGTATCCTGAATGGAGATGGTGGTGAAGGTATCTGAAATCGTGTAGCGGATATCGTAGGTGTATTCGGCTGAAATATTGCCGCCGCCGAAGGTGAAAGCTACGCCGGAGGAGAAGCTCTTGCTGGCGTTGGTCCAGGCGCTTTCCGAGGTGCGCTTGTAGTAGGTGGTGCAAGTGATCTTGTTGAGGGTCTCACAGCTTGCGTAGCTGAAGCGAACCAGCCCACGCACATAAGTCCCGTTCTCCATGACCGTCCCCGCGCTGTTACAGCGTTGCGAAAGATAGCTGGAAAAGGCCGGTGGGCTATACGGCATCACCGATATACTGGTAGATGCCGTTGTTGATGTGCGGCCTCTGGAGTCCGTGACCGTGGCGTAGAAGTAAATAAAGCCGGAGTTGTTGAGGTACCCGGTGGTCAGCGAGGAGGACGTCCCGGAAAAGCCACCGCCGTAGATGTAGTAAGACACAATGGTGGAACCATAGCTCCCGGCGGCGCCGTTGATGGTCAGTGTGGCCTTTGACTTCGTCTGCACATAGGCCGTCCAACTGCTCGGCACCGTCCCATCCACCCTCGTTGCCGTTAAGCTGGAGATGGTCGGCACGATGGAGGATGGCACCGATATCGTCACAGAAATGCTCTTTGAGCCGACCACGGTCGTTCCGTTGTAAGTGGTGCAGGTCAGCGTTGCGATACCGTAAGTCGCCCTGGGAACTTCATAGGCCAGCGACAAAGGCGGCGTCCAATAGATCGTGCGCCCGGTGGTTTTTGAAATAATGGTCCCGCTGACGCTGCCGAATGAATAGGTGAGCGTGTGCGTGAACGCGGTGGAGGCCGCGCTGATACTGATCGTGGACTGCGTCCCCATCGTGGCGGACGCCATGCTGACATCCGAAGCCCTGGGGATGGGGTCAAGGGTGATCGTTGCGCTGGCGGTGATCGTTGAATAATAGGTGCCGCTCAGAGTAGCCTCGATATGATACACGACCGTGATGGTGAGGCTTTTGGTGCCGTCCGCGTTGTGGTTGATGGTCCGGGCGTAGGATGCCAGCTTATGGGTGCCTGTGGTCGTAACGCTCGGTGAAGGAAAATTCGCTTGACGGCCATCCATCGTGATGGTGTTTGCCGTCCGGGCGCCCACATTCAGGCTGTAGTCATTGACCAGATAAATATCGCAGGTGACCGTACTGAGGTTTGAGGTCACATTCGGAGTCTGCCTCCAGTCCACCCGTATCGTGTAATGGCCGTCCCGGATGTAGCCGGAGAAAGAACCGCTGGATGCCATGCAGACCGCCTCCTTTATGCTGACGGGTCTCTCCAGACGATGGAGAGGTTGCCGGTGGTTCTCGGAATGAAGTCAAACCAGCCCCGGTCCTCTGTGCCGAGAGACAGCCGGTAGCGTATCTCGGCGTTGGTGATGACCAGCGACTGGTTGGAAATGTATGCGATGGTCTGGTCGTTCTCCTTGAAGGCCAGTTCCTCATTGGACAGCTCGGCGGTGAAGGCATTACCCACTTTGCCAAGCTCGATGAGAGCGCCCTTGAAACGGATGTACTCTTCCAACAGGTTCTGGTTGGCAACAACCTGGCCGCTGATTGCGTCCAGAGAGGACTGAAAGTCCATGCGGATTTCCGTGCTGCTCTGCGTGATGCTGGTCTGGAAATCCTGCCGGATAGCTTCCAGCTCGGACTTTGCCAGGAACTCCTCCCGGACCGTGCTGGTGATGTCCTCGGCGGTCTTGACGATTTCCGAGGAGCATTCCTCTACGGTGACCTGCAGGGCGGTGATGTCATCGGCAAAGCCGGACGCCTTGTCGAGAGCCTCCGCCGCGGCGTCACGGGCTGTATCCGCCTTGGATACCGCGGAGTCGATTTTCGAGGTCTGTCCCAGCACGTCATCCTCCAAAGAGGTGATGCTCCGATCCTGTTTGGTATAGGCCGATGTGAGAGTAATGCCGCTGGAGCCTATGGTGATGGTGTTCCCGGAGGGGTGCAAGTAGTCCCGCGTCCTGCTGATACAGAGATAGGTGCCGTCTATGCCGTGAGGCGCGGAAAGGCATCTCACATACATCCTGGCCCGGATATCCCCAATATCGGCGCCGGTGTCGGCTTCATCCACGATGGTCAGTTCCATGCTGGTGATTCCCTTGACCAGCTCCGCCAGACGAGCATTCGCTTTGCGGAGCAGATTGCCGGGGACCGTTACATCCTGCCACACCTCGGAAGTCCAAATCCAGCCGATCTCCTTAACGGCATCTTCATCGCAGACATAGTTCTTGCCACCGTTTACGGAGGTAATGTCCACCCGCACATCGGTGACCGTTTCGGTTTCGCCTCCGCCCTCCTCGTCCTGGCTCGTTTCCGTGACATAAGCGCCCAGCGGAATGAGCGCGGTGGCCCTGGCGGTGTGGTCGCGGGTGATTTTCACATCCAGGAGGTTTTTCCCGAACTCCACGGTTTGGAGAGATGAGATTTTGAAGTCCTCCAGATAGTCCAGGACCTTGCCGGATTCAGTGTATCTGACCTGCAGGTACCCTCCGTGGGTCTTGATGAGCTTATCCCGGATGGCGTCCATCGTGGTGGAGTATTCGCTGTTGCTGTAGGAAATGTAGTCGTTGTCATCCGTGACGGTGACGTTCCCAAGCGTGAATTGCTTTTTCTCCTCCACGGCGGCGTTGTGGGCCGCGATGAACTGCTCCAGCAGCCCCTTCAGCGGCCCCTTGTAAGAATAGGGCGCTTGGATGGAGTCCTTCAGATACGCGAGGCAGGACTCGCAAGACCAGGTGTGGGTGTTGTAGAAGTCGCTGCCGTCATCCAGAGCGCGGCCCTCGAACACGACTGTCTCGTCCCGTTTGCAGACGATAGTGGACGCCATCGGCTTTATGGCGGAGAGGTAGGGGTGGCTGTGAGGCGCGGAAAGCGTCAGGCTGTCGATGCTCTCCGCGTTCTCCTGCACCTTGGCCTCGGTGATAGCGAGCTGGGAGAGATTCGGATGGTAAAACAGCGCGCCGTCCACAAAAATGCGAAAAAGGCTCACAGGCGTCCCTCCCTATATCGAAACGTGGTGACGCCGGTGCCGGAAACACTGACTGTGTTTTCACCGTGAGCCAGCTCCAGCTCCGGGAACGTCCATGTGCCGGCGCTGACGGTCTTATTGACGGTGTCGGAGCCGACTGTCCAAGCGAGGACGGTTTCTTCCGTGGTGGTGACAGTGGGTACCACGGGCATATAATCGTTGTTCAGCGCAGCCGTCCCGGTGCCGTTGACCACCACCTCGGTTTCCTCCGTATGGTAGCGGAAAGCGTCCCCGTCCGCGGAGGACAGAACGAGCTGCCCCTTGCCGGTGAGCGGGTCATAGGCTGGCTGGGCCTCGACCGTTCCCACGGCATACAGCCCCGGCTCCTCGCTGCATACGACAGAAACAAGCTGGCCAGAGAAACGGTTGACCGTCTCGCTGACCAGCTCATTGAATTTTGAGCGCGTCCCCAGCATGGAGAGTGTGATCTCAAAGGAGCGGGGCTGATAGGATACACGGCCCAGCGCCTCGGAGAAACGTATAGGCGAGTTGCGCCCAGGCACGGTGACCGTTTCGGACTGAGACTGCGGCGTTGGGAAATTGACCGTTTCGCGGAGCCAGCCGAGGCCGGACATGGAAACGCCATTCAGGGATACATCGGGTTTCATAGACTCAACCTCGCGTTCAGTTTCTGTGTTTTACCCAGGCCCCCGTCAATAGCGGGGAGCAGCCGGCCCACCAGCGTGCCGTCATCCAGATAGATGCCCTTGCCACTGTTGGCGGCGATGATAGCCAGGTACTTTTCCATCCCGGCGGTGTTCAGCTTGCTGGTGAGGATGCTCTCCAGTTGGTCGTAAAAGCCCTTCAGCGGCAGAACCGCCTCCGCCCCGGCCTCGCCTCCCGCCATGAGAGAACTGCCGTTCAGCCCAAAGATGGTCGGAGAGTCCAGGATGCCGCCCTCTTTGTACCACTGGATAGACAAGTGCGGTACACTCGGCGGCGCCAGAGAAAAGCTGCCGGTGATGGAGAAATGGGGCAGCTTGATGGACGGGAACTTCAGCTTCAGCCCGGAGAAGAAGCCGCTGATTTTGTCCAAGATACCTTTGATGGTGTTCTTCGCGGCTTCGATGGGTGTTGTGATTGCCGACTTGATGCCGTTCCAGACGGAAGTGGCGGTGGACTTGATACCGTTGAACACGCTTGACACTGTGTTTTTGACCGCGTTGAATACGGTGGACACTTTGTCCTTGATGCCATCCACGACAGTGGAGATAGCCGTTTTGACGCCGTTCCAGACCGTAGACGCCACAGACTTGATGGCGTTGAAAACGGTGGAAACCACGGTCTTGATGCCATTGACCACGGCGGAGACCTTCTCGCTGATAGCCGTCCAGATGGTGGAGATCACATTCCGGATAGCGCCCATCACGGTAGAGATCACAGAGGAGATGGCATTGATAACTGTGGAAACCGTGTTCTTGATGGCGTCCCACACGGAGATGATCGTTTCTTTGCAGTTCTCCCAAATAAAGCGGAACGGCAAAGTGATGATATCCCAGGCCGCGCTCAGAATGGAGCCGATGAGCTGGACGCCTACGCTCACCACATTGGTGATGGCGTCCCACACGCCGGTGAAAAAGGATGTGATCCCGTTCCAGATGTTCTCGAAAAAGGTCTTGATGCCTGTCCAGACCTCCGACCAGCTTGTTCCGAACCAGCCCAGCACTGTATCCGCGATGCCTTTGAGCATATTGAGCGCGGCACTGAAAATTCCGGTGATGCCGTTCCAGACGCCGGAGAAGATGCCTTTGACACCATCCCAAAGCTGTGACCAGTTCCCGGTGAAAAGGCCGATGAACACGTCCAGAATGCCGGTGATCACATCGAACACGGTCCCAAGCACGGCGGATACAGCGGCGAAGGCCCCCTCGAAAACGGGAGCGAGGATTTTGCAGAAGCCGTCCCACACGGCCTTCAGCACATCCACGATGGATTCAAAATCAAAGCCCAGGGCATTCAGCCGGTCAACGATGCCCTGCGTGAACTCCTGGAACTTGGCCTTGATACCTTCCCAAATACCGATGATGGCATTGCGGAACTCCTCGTTGGTGTTCCACAGGTGGGTGAAAGCGGCCACCAGCGTCCCCACGACCGCAACAACGGCCAGGACAGGCCCCGCCACCGCGCCCAGGGCGCTCCCCAGGCTGGTGATCGAGCCGCTGCTCCCGGCCAGTTTCACGCCCAGCTTTGCCACGGACTTGGTCAGCGAGGAGAAGGTCTTGATGGTGGTGCCGACCGTGGATACCGTTTTCCCCAGCATGATGAGCATGGGGCCGATGGCGGCGGCGACAAGGGCAAACTTGACAATGGCCTTTTTGGTGCCTTCATCCATGCTGTTGAGCTTATCCACAAACTCCTGGACTTTGCCCACGATGCTGCGGATGGCAGGCATGAGGATTTCCCCGAAGGAGATGGCGAGTTCCTGGAGCTGGCTCATGAGGATGGTAAGCTGCCCGGACAGATTGTCCTGCATGGTCTCTGCCATCGACTCGGCGGTACCGTCACAGTTTTCGATAGCGCCGCTCAGTTTCTCAATGTCCGCGGGAGCCGCGTTCATCAGAGCCAGAAAGCCGGATATGGCGTTCTTGCCCACAAGGGCCTCGGCGGTGTTGGCCTTCTCCGATTCGGACAGTCCGGCAAAAGCGGTGCGGCAGTCGGCAAGGATGTCCGAGAGGCCGCGCATACTGCCGTCCGCGTTGGTGGTGGCAATATTGACTTCACCGAGGGCATCGCCGCAGACGGTGATCTCCCCGGTAAGGTTGTTCATGATGGTGCGAAGGGCTGTACCGGCCTGGGTAGACTTGATCCCGGCGTTGGCCATGAGGCCGATGGCCTCGGCGGTGTCCTCCGCGGAAAAGCCCAGGGCGCCGGCGATGGGCGCGCAGTATTTGAAGGTCTCGCCCATCATGGACACATTGGTATTGGCATTGCTGGATGCCGCGGCGAGGATGTCCGCGAAGTGGCCGGAGTCCTTGGCGGACAGCCCAAAGGCGGTCAGCGCGTCCGTGACGATGTCGGAGGTGGCGGCAAGGTCCTCGCCGGAGGCGGCGGCAAGGGACATGATGCCGTCAATGCCGTTGAGCATATCCTCGGTTTTCCATCCGGCCATTGCCATGTAATTCATGGCGGCAGCGGCCTCGGAAGCGGAGAACTTGGTCTTTTCGCCCATCTCCCTGGCCTTGTCCCGGAGAGCTTGGAGTTCATCCCCGGTAGCGCCTGAAACGGCGGCGACCTGGCTCATAGCTGAGTCAAAGTCCGCCGCCGTCTTGACCGCCGCCGCACCGAGGCCGGTGACCACGGTGGTGACGCCCATCATCTTCTGCCCAACGCCGGAGATGGAACTGCCTGCCGACTCCAGCTTGGAGCCGACCGCATCCATCTTCTCCAGCACGGCGCTTGTAGTCGCCGCTTCTTCCTGCAGGCGCCGAAGCTCCTGCTCGGTTTCGATGATCTCGCGCTGGAGGGCATCGTATTTGTCTTGGCCCAGGGTGCCGTTTTCAAGCTGCGCCTGGGCCTGCTTCTGCGCGTCTTTCAAAGCATCCAGCTTCTCCTTGGTGGCGCCAACGGCATCCGTGAGGAGCTTCTGCTTTTGAGCAAGGAGTTCCGTGTTGGAGGGGTCGAGCTTCAGCAGCTTGGTTACATCCTTCAGCGCGGACTGCGTATTCTTGATGGTCGTATTGACTGATTTGAGGGCTTTATCCAGCCCTGTGGTATCGCCGCCGATTTCGACAGTAATGCCCTTGATTCTGCTTGCCATACGGCGGTTCCCCCCCCTTTAGAATTTGTCGAAATCCTCCTGCGTTGCGATCTTCTGATAGGTCGCGCCATCATTGGCCTTTTCCGTCCAAATGTCCAGCACAAGGCCGATGGTCAGAAGGTCAAGGTCAGCGATGGAGATGCCGATCTCCACGCAGCGCAGGAGGAATAACGGCGTGGTCATTTCCCGGTCACTGCGCTGAAGTTTTTTTTAGAGTCCACCTGGGCCTGCAGGTTGCTGCCCCACAGTTCCAGAATCTCAGGGAGGATTTCGTAGATAGAGAACATCTCGAACTGGTCGAGCCATTCATCAATGGTGCCGGGAATGCTGTGGTCGGCGTGGTAGGCCATGATGTAGGCCACGTTTTCAAAAATCTCCAAGTCCTCGATTTCCAGCGTGGAGCCGTCCTCGCTGGCCTTGGCCTTATAGGACTTCTCCAGTTGGGACAGGTCCTTGAAGATATCCCGCTTGAACTTGATGCGGTACAGCCTGGGAATGGTAGCCGAGGAGCGGAACTTGACATCTTTGCCGCAGATGGTGACGGTTTTTTCCAGCATAGGTCAGCCCTCCTTACTCGGACTCGCTGTCCGGCACATAGACCGTCTGATACCAGCCGTTGTAGGTCTCCTCGGAAGTGGTGTCCCCGGTGCGGCTCTTGACCAGGCCATCGCTGCGCGGGTCGGCGGTCAGGGACAGAGTCTCGGTCCCCGGCTCGATGGTATCCTCTTTGGTCTCGGACTCGATGGAAGGCCGGGAGGCGGTGCAGTTGTAGAGGACGTGACGGATGGCGTTGATGTCCCCATCGAACTCGAAGAGCAGAGCAAACTTCTCAGTTTCGGCAATGTCGGACCGTTCCACCAGGACCCCGTTCTTGTCCAGGGTCTCTTTGAGGATTTCGGTACGGAACCACTCCGGGATGAGCGCAATCTCCAGGTCGCCGCTGTAGCCGTTGTTGGAGACGGAGCGGAAATACACGATGCCATCGGCATAGAACGGCGAGGAATCGCCCTCCGCGTCCAGGCTGATACTGACCGCGCCGGGGATCGCCTTGGGGGTATCATAGGTGAAAGACCCATCCTCGCCCACGGTCAGCTTGGCGGCGTGGACGTTTTTGAGGTTGTACTTGATTTTGTTTTTCTTGGCAGCAGCCATGATTCATGCCTCCATTTCAAAGATGAACAGGACCTCATAGAGCTTTTCGCTCTCGATCCAGGTTTCGGACTTCTCATAAAAAATGCCGCGCTCATCCAGCACGGCCTCGACTTTCTGTTCCACCGACAAGTCCTTGAAATCGGTGTACAGTTCGATATGCACTTCGTTTGCCTTGAAATAGACCGCTCCGTCAGCGGCGAAGTTGTCGCTGGCCGGGAGCAGATAACAAATGAAGGGTGGCTCCGGCGACTCACCCTCCGCAAAATGGTCATAGGCGAAAGGAATGCCGGTCGCCTTCATGATCTCCACAAGTTTTTCCATAATCAGCCCTCCAGCGCCTTTCGGATATCCACCTCCAGCTCACGCACACCTTTCTCCTCGGCGGGAGCGATATGCGCTTTGCCGGGAACACGGCCCCCGTTGCGCTTGGCGTGGCCGAACTCCAGCAGGTGCGCCAACTGGTAGCGGTTTTTGGAATGCACCACCAGCTCAATGGCGTGAGAGGTTTCGCGCACATTCTTGACCGTCCAGCTCTTGGCATAGGCTCCGGATCGCTTGGGTGCGTTGGCCTGTATGTCCTGGCGCACGGTTTTCCCGGCCTTTTTGACCGCCGTTTTCAAGCTGTCCGCCGCGAGGCCGCTGTAATCGGTCAGCTCCTTCATCACCGCTGCCGCCAGGTCATTGATCTGCACACGGTTGCCCATATCAGCGCACCACCTTCCTGCATACGAATTTCAGGCTCTTCTTTTTGAAATTCATGTGATCGACAGAAATGATGTCGTACAGCTCATCCCGGAACGCGATGCGGTATTCTGTGGGGGATACACTCTCCAGAGCATTGCAGTAGCGGACGGTGAAGCTGGCGTCCCCGTGGTCAACGGTGATCCCGGCGGCGCTCTGCTCCGAGTCTGTCCGGCCCTCTCCGCTTACGGTCGCATGGCAGGAATAATAGTCCTGCCACACGGCCTTGCGGTTGCCGATGGAGTCGGAGGTCACCGTGTTTTTCTGAAAGGTGATCCGCACATTCAACAGGGCGATGTTCATCAGAATCCCGCCTTTCGGATACCGAAGAGCAGAGCGCGGAGAGTGAGGGTGAGGGCATGGTGGTCGGCTTCTTCCCGGTGTTCATAGAGGTATGCGGTGGTGTACATGACAGCGGCCTTGGCGTTCGCATCCTCCGCCAGTTTCTCCGGCTCATCTACACGGGCAACGTCCATACAGAGCCGCTCGGCGGCGGAGATCAGCCGCTGGAGGAGTTCGTCATCCTCGGAAAAGTCCACACGCAGATAGTTTTTCATTTCGTCCAAAGTCACGAGCATAGGACTCAGCACCTCACTCTCCGAATGTTCACTCGGCCTTCATCAGACCGCTGTCCTGCAGGGCCTTCAGCAGCTTGTTGAAATCCGTCACCAGCGCGGGCGCATCTGCCGCAACGCTGTCGGCCTGCTTGTCGAGCTGGGGGATCACAGGATAGGCCGGGACATACAGCTTGCCATCGCCGTCCACGGCGACCTCGACTGACTCATCGCTCTTGGCCTTGGCCTTGACGCCGCCCAGGGTATCCGCCGCAGCGGTGGGAAGCGTATAGGAGCCGCCGCTGTCCAGCCCTTCTACCTCGGCGCCTTCCTCAATGATGAGCTTGCCGCCGATGTGGGTGACTTCGCCGCCCTGCTCGGTGTAGTTCTTGGCATTGTAGCTCATAGGTCAGCCCTCCTTACGCGCTCTTCTGCTGGATGACCTTGACGGCTTCCTGCAGGATGAGCCTGCCGTCCACACGCTGGGAGGCCATGAATCCGACCTGGCCGTTGGCGGCATACAGCTCGTTCAGCTTCTTGAAGGAGCGGCCCTGGCGGTCAGCGATCCAGTAATAGCCGAAGTCACCGAAAGCCACGGTCTTGGCGTCAGCCGCGGCGGTGGGCATATACGCGGAGGTATACACGGGCTTGCCCAGGAGGGTGTCGGGAGTGCCGGACACCAGGGAGGGCTGCCAGAGGTACTGGCCCTGGCCGTCCTTCAGCTTACGGACGAGCTTGATAGTGGCATCGTTCAGCAGCCACACAGCGTTCCGGCGGTAGGGCGTCTTGAGGGAGTAGAACAGGTCGATGAGTTCGTCCGTGGTGATGGTGCTTGCGGAACCAGCGGTGACGCCGACCTGGGCGCCGCCGGTCGCCGCGAGGATGCCCAGGGGCTTTCCGGTGCCATCGCCGGTGAAGAAGGCTTCCTCCTCCTTGGCGCCGATGCGGCGGGCGAACTCGCGGGAGATGTAGTTCTCCAGATCAAAAACGCTGTCGTTGAGCAGTTCCTCGGAAACCTTGATCATCGTCCCCAGCTTGTACGCACCGATGGACACCTGGCCGAAGGAATCATCGCTCTCCGGATAGGCTCCCTCCTCATCAATCCAGGACGCGGTACCCTTGGTGGCGACAACGGGAATCTTGCGGTCGCCGCTGGAGGTCTGGATGACATGGGCAAGCTGGCGAAAGATGTTCTCTTCCTCCAGTGCCTCCACCAGAGTGCGCTCGTACTCATCGGGGACAAGGAAACCGCCCTCGGAGTCGGTGCCGACCTGGAGGGCGTTGATGACCTGGGGCATGGGCGCCTTGGAGCGCATCATGTTCCAGAAGTTGGAGCGGTATTCATCGGTGGCCCTGCCGGTCTTGGCATCGCTCTTCCCGGTCATGGGCTTGCCGGTGAGGGGCTTGTTGACGGGCTTGTTCAGCTCGGCCTCCAGCGCCTCCTGGCGCTCCAGACGGGCGATCTCTTTGCCCAGGTCGGTGATGTCCTGCTCCATGCGGGTGTAGGTGGCGTCATCCTCGGCGGACAGGACGCCTTTGTCGGTTCTGTGGGTGTCCAGGAAAGCCTTGGCAGCCTCCCACGCCTTGGCGCGCTTCTCGCGCAGTTCAAGAATAGTCATGGTAGAAATCCTCCTTTAATGTTTCATAAGGTTGAGCCGCTCGTAGAGATCATCTACCTTGCGGCCTGTCTGCTCCGGCACTGCCGGGGGTGTACGGGTCTTGCACTTGGCGGCGATCTTGTCCATAAGGGAATTGACCACCGTCGCCTTGGAATACAGCATGGAAACCGTGGGCGGCTCCATATCCGCCGGAACGTCCTCCCGGCGCAGGACGCCGTCCGCAAAGCCAAGCTCCACGGCCTTGTTTGCGTCCATCCAGGTCTCGGCGTCCATGAGGTGGGACAGCTTGGCGCGGGAAAGGCCGGTCTTAATCTCGTAGGCATTGATGATGGAATCCTTCACGCTGCCGAGCATCTCGATGGCCTTCTGCATCTCGCCGGAGTCGCCCATCGCTATGGTCATGGGGTTATGGATCATCATCATGGAAACGGGACTGACCAGCACCTTCGTCCCGGCCATAGCGACAACGCTTGCTGCGGACGCCGCGATGCCATCGATCTTGACGGTCACATCGTGGGGATAGTCCATCAGCATATTGTAGATTTGCGCCGCCGCCACACAGTCGCCGCCCGGACTGTTGATCCAGATGGTGATGGGACCGCTGCCGCTCATCAGCTCCTCCTTGAAAAGCTGGGGCGTGACGTCATCGTCAAACCAGCTCTCCTCCGCGATGGTGCCGTTGAGGAACAGCGTCCGTTCCGCCGGTGCCGTTTCCGTTGCCGCCTGGTTCGTCCACTTCCAAAACTTCTTCATCGGATTCGTCCTCCTTTCCCGAAGTCGTTGTATCTGCAAAAGCCCCCGCGCTGCCGAGCGGGAGCATATTGCCGTTGATGAGGTAGAGGTCGCCGCCCTGCTCGGCGGGGATGCGGTCGAGGTTCTCCAGCTCCCGAATGTCGTTGGCGGACATCCAGCCGTTCTGACGCGCCGTAGCGTAGCCCTGCATCCGGCTGGCGTAGTCGCCGCGCAGAAGCCCGTCCACGTTGAACTTCACGAAGTACAGCGGTTTCTCATCGGTCGAGAGCAGGGACCGCTGGATGGACTGCTCCCAGCGGATGAGCCAGGGCTCCAGCGTGTATTTCACGAACTCCAGCGACTGCTGCTCAATATTAGAAAAGCTCGACTTTTCCAGGTCGCCCACCATGTGGGGCGGGACTCGGAAAATTCGAGCGATCTCATTGATTTGGAACTTCCTCGTTTCGAGGAACTGGGCCTGCTCCGGCGAGATGCCGATGGGCGTGTATTTCATGCCCTCTTCCAGCACGGCGATCTTGTTGGCGTTTCCGCTGCCGCCGAAGGTGGACTGCCAACTCTCACGCACACGGGACGGATCCTTGATGGTGCCGGGGTGTTCCAGAACGCCGCCCGGAGCCGCGCCGTTGGCGAAGAACTTAGCGCCGTACTCCTCGCAGGCAATGGCCATGCCGATAGCGTTCTTCGCCATAGCGATGGGGCTGTAGCCCACCAGACCGTCAAAGCCCAGGCCGGGAATGTGTAGCACGTCCGTTGGGCGGAGATTGACCGTGGTGCCTTTCATGGTGGGAGATTCCTCGTTGGAGCGGTTGTACTGATAGTAGAGCTGCCCCTTCTCGTCCCTGTCCACGGTCATTTTATTGGGCATCAGCGGATAGAGGGCTATGACCTCGCCTTTGCCGTTGCGGATGATCTGTGCGTAGGCGTTGCCCCACAGGAGCAGATGCGTCATCAGCGTTTCCCGAAATACGAAGGAACTCATCTCCGGGTTGGGTTCATCATGGAGCAGCAGATACAGCGGATGGTCGATGGCCTTTTCCTTGCCGCCGTCATCCTTGTAGCGGTAAAGGTGGAGCGGCAATCCCGCCACCGCCTCCGCCAGAATGCGGACACAGGAGTACACGGCGGTCATCTGCATGGCGGAGCGTTCCGTCACAGACTTGCCGGAGGTCGTGCCACCGAAGTAAAAGCTGTAGGCGCTGCCGCTGGTACGGTTTTGAGGCTTGTCTCTGGAGCGGAAAAGGCCGTCAAAAATGCTCATTGGAAATCATCTCCCTTTGAAAATTAGGTAACAAAATATCACCATCCTCTATGTTTTGGGATGGTGATATGGTAAAATGGGCGTGTCACTATTCTGAACGAACCGCTTACAAAATAGGGCTTTGCAAAAAAATAAAAAATTCCGAAAAAAGGGCTTGACAGAGACAAAGTCCCCAGGGTTTACGCTGTCTGTGAAAGGAGGTGCTGCAACAATGCAGACCAAAGATATAGTTGAAATGCTTGGCATTCCAGAGAATCGACTCAAGTTATACAAGAAAGAGGTGTTCACGCCGGAGCAGGCCGGTAAATCGGGCGTAAAAACAGAATATACCGAAAGGGATATTCAAAATCTAAAACGACTGGAGGTCCTTACCAAAGCCGGACTTACTTGCAAAATCATCAGGAAGGTTCAAACCGGAACGCTCACATTGTCTGAGGCGTTTGAGGAGCGCACCAAAGCTATTCAAGAGGACATTGAAAAGAAAAAAGGAGCCCTGGCTCTTGCGCTCGAACTCATCACAGATGGCATAGAATACGATTCTGCCGGTCAATACTGGGAGAACATCCATCAAAGAGAGCTGGCTGGTGAGCAATTCGCGGATTTGGAGGGTGAGTACCAGACGGTTGCGCTTGATCGGGTTATACAATGCCCCTCCTGTGGGAAATACATTAACATTGATTTTGAGGATTTCGAGATCGATACCACCATTAATCCGAGCAGTCGAGATGATGATATGGGTGAGGACATCGTCCACACCTTTGACACCGAGGACAATATGAAATGTGACTACTGCGGTTGTGGTTTCAGGGTGCAGGGCTGGATACGGGAATATCCTGCCGGGGCTTATGATTCCGAAAGCGTAAATGTAACGCTTTTAGAAAGCGAGGGCGATTCTGATGCCGAATAAGGCTCTCGTTCTCAGCCAGTGTGACACGGAAACAATGCTCGAAACAGTAATAAATAGCCCTAACGCGATTCCTGCCGTTCTCGGCTTCACGGTGTGTATCCTAACCGGGATCATAGGCATCTGCTTTTTGGCATCGCAGGGGTGTTCTGCATCCCTATCTATCGGGGACACAAAGTTCCAAGCGGGGCCGTGCAGCGAGGAGGTGCTTTGATGAGCAGTATTCTTCAAAAAGCACAGCAGGAGGAAGCAAAGGAACTCCACCAGATGATTTTGGACAAATTGGATGGCCTTCCTGAAGGTACTCCAATCTACAGGGACGCATTAAAAGAGATTCTCGATGAGGTCATCAAATCAGTGGAGAAACCTTTGACAGAGGAGCGACAGGCAGCAAAAACAGCGGCATGGGATTTCTCAGTTCAGAAATCCCTGCCTGTTTTCGCACGGGACGATGGCCTCTTGATTCGCCCGATCCAGCCAACGGACGAGGAATTTTATCGGTCTGTAAGACTCCAGTATTCCCTTATTTATCGATCAGCCTACTACACAGCGGAGGGGAAAAAGGAAGACCTGTTTCAGAGCGAGGCGCTTGCCTCCAATGTGTTCTACTGCATCATTGAGGATGCGGAGCATAGTCTCCCAATCGGTTATATTGGTATCAAAGATACACGCACGAACCTTTGGGAGATTGCAATCGAACTCGATGGCAAGTCTTTGCATCAAGGTTTCGGCTCACGAAGCATCCCTCTCTATCTGAACGAAATACATCGGATTACAGGCAAGGCCGAATTTCAGGCCAGAGTCGAAACTGACAACATTCCATCACAGAGATGCTTTGAAAAGATCGGTGCAAATCTTGTGGGACTCTGCGATAGTGTCGTGCTGAAAACCGAAGCGGAGAAGCTGCGCTTTGAGGAGCGACACCTCGACCTTATTGACACGCACATGACTGGTCTGGCAAATCGCCTCGGCATTGAGCCGCGAAAACTACTCAGTCATGTCCTCGACTATCGGCTGACCTGTCCGCTATAAAAACCGGCAATGCTTGTGGAGGTATAGAAAAAATGGGAAAATTCAGAATCATCTTTGAGGGCGAAGAGCAGGACGAGGTGTTTGACATCTATGATGCTGCGCTCGATGCCGCGAATGATATGGTCGGTGCATATCACGAAGGCGGCGAAATACTTGAACTGAGCAATCCGGGTGACTATCCTTATGATCCCACCGATGAACCGGAATACGAGATAGTTGAGGAATAACCTACTGCATTCGGTTCAAATGAAAAGCAGCCCCCGGCTGTCGTAGACCGATTCGCTGGTGTCGTTGCCGCAGCGGATAGCTCTGTCAAGGGCCATCACTGTGGCAACGGCGCCATCTATTTTTTCGGTGGATTTCTCTTTGTCCGGCTTGATGTTCCCGGCCGGGTCTGTGCGGACGTAGATGTTGTCCATCATCCAGCGGAGGACGGGATGCCCACCGTGGGCGATCTTCTCCTCCAGCACCAGCTTCATCAACTCCTTGGTGGGCGGGGACATATCCTTGAAGCCCTGCCCGAAGGGGACGACCGTGAAGCCCATGCCCTCAAGGTTCTGCACCATCTGCACGGCTCCCCAGCGGTCGAAAGCGATCTCCCGGATGTTGAATTTCTCACCGAGCCGCTCGATGAACTGCTCGATGTAGCCGTAGTGGACTACGTTGCCCTCTGTGGTCTGGAGGTATCCCTGCCGCTCCCACACATCGTAGGGAACGTGGTCACGGCGGACGCGGAGGTCGAGGTTGTCCTCTGGAATCCAGAAGTACGGCAGCACCACGAATTTGTCATCCTCGTCCTGTGGCGGGAATACCAGCACGAAAGCGGTGATGTCCGTGGTGGAGGACAAGTCCAGACCGCCGTAGCAAACGCGCCCCTCCAAATCATCCTCGGAGGTGGCGAAAGCGCAGCGGTCCCATTTGTCCATCGGCATCCAGCGCACAGCCTGTTTTACCCACTGGTTCAGGCGAAGCTGGCGAAAGGCGTTCTCTTCGGCGGGGTTCTGCTTGGCGGACTCGCAGGCCGCTTTGACCTTGTCCAGCCCTACCGTGATGCCCAGGGAGGGGTTTGCCTTTTTCCACACCTTGGGGTCTGTCCAATCGTCCGATTCATCCGCGCCGTAGATAACGGGATAGAAGGTCGGGTCCATTTTGCGTCCCTCCAGGATGTCCTTGGCCTTCTGGTGTGTCTCATAGCAGATGGAGCGGGTGTCCGTCCCGGCCGTCGTGATGAGGAAGTAGAGCGGCTGCATCCTGGCGTCGCCGGAGCCCTTTGTCATAACGTCAAACAGCTTTCGGTTCGGCTGGGTATGCAGCTCGTCGAACACCACGCCGTGGATGTTGAAGCCGTGCTTGGAATACGCCTCCGCCGAAAGCACCTGGTAGAAGCTGTTGGTGGGGAGGTAAATCATCCGCTTCATGGATGCGTTGATCTTCACCCGCTTGGCGAGGGCGGGACACATCCGCACCATGTCCGCCGCCACCTCGAACACGATGGACGCCTGCTGGCGGTCTGCGGCGCAGCCGTACACCTCGGCGCGTTCCTCACCATCGCCGCAGCAAAGCAAAAGAGCGACCGCCGCGGCGAGTTCGCTCTTTCCCATCTTCTTGGGGATTTCGATGTAGGCGGTGTTGAACTGCCGGTAGCCGTTGGGCTTCAGCGTCCCAAACACATCGCGGATGATCTGTTCCTGCCAGTCGATCAGTTCAAAGGGCTTTCCCGCCCAGGTGCCTTTTGTGTGGCAGAGACATTCGATGAAGCCCACCGCATAGTCGGCGGCGTCCTTGTCATAGTGGGAGTCCTTCGCCTTGAAGCGGGTCGGCGTGTATTTTCTCAGCTTTCTCATACGGCGGTCACCTCTTGGAAATGAGCATAAAAAAACAGCCCATCGCGGCTGTAACGAGGAACAGAGCCTTGCGGCCCTATCCCTTGGCAGGATTTAGTTGCTGGTCGGCTTTACTCGATGATCTCCCATTCGCCCGTGCGAAAATTGGAGAGGGAGTAATACTCGATGTCGCAGTCCGGGTGCCGTGCGGCGTATGCCGGATTGGTAGCCATGACGCCGAGGTCATCATCTCCGAAGGCGTCCGTTGTGGCGTACACCTTTTCGGTGTCCCCGTTGTCATGCCGGATGGTCATCCCGGCGAAGATCTCCCTGCCGTGCTTGTCGTGGTAGGTGTGTTTCATGCTCAGTTTCCTTTCTATGTTTACTTTGCCTTGCTCATCGCCCAGGCAATGGCGTGGCCGTTGTCGGTGAAGGTGTCCTCGGAGATGCTGACCAGCTTGATCTCGCCCTCGCAGGTGTGGTCAGCGGTGGTGAAGCGGTAAAGGGCTCCGTAGTAGCTGCGACCGTTGGGGTTGTAGTAGTAGCCAGCCACCAGAATGTAATTGCCGAAGTTCAGGACCGTGCCGCTATCGTGCATCATCCTCATTTCGAGGTTTTCCGGAGTGGTGGCCTGCGGCAGTCTGTAGGTGTTCGCTGTGTTCTTCATTTCCGCACCTCCTTGGTGGCATCGGCTTTGCCGAGCAGGTAGGCTTTTTCGAGCATCTCCTGGATGGCGTTGACGCTGACTTCGGGGAAGTCCTCCTCATCGTTGTTGCGGCCTTCAATGCCGCCCCTCACTTCCAGGGTGTAGCAGGCGCTCATCGCAATCTGCTCCAAAGTCCGCAGCGTTTTCTTGCTGATTCCCTTGACCTTGCTGTTTTCGTACTTCATTTTCGTGTCCTTCGTTTTCGTGGTGTTTTCCCTTTCGGTACTGTATTAATCACTCTAAACGGGGTAAATAGCAAGTTAATTCTGAGCCATAAACTACACAAATAGTGCCGCGCCGAATTGTGTGTTTTAGAGGCATGGCCCCCGCTCCCAGCGGAGGCCGGCTTCTCGCCTCGGTATTTTCAAGCCTCGGCTCTGAGAACATCGACCAGCCATTCGGCTTCCTTGTGGTACTCGCCGGTGGCCTTCTCCAGAATGCTGCTGTCCTCATCAATGTAGCAAAGGTGCTTTCCGACCTTCACAAACCGTGCATCCTCGTAGCCGGGAATGTCGGTGCGGTAGACCCTGGCGCCGCGGCTTTCGCCATCGTAGCTCTTGCCGTCCCAGCCGTTGAAGGTGAAGCGGACGCTCTCGGCGGTCTTGGTGAAGTGGGCCTCAAAATCCGCTCTGGTGATCGCAGTGTTGTACTCTCTGAGGCTGAAGCTGTTTCTCATCCGGTAAATGTTCGTCATGGTCTTGCCCTCCGTTTTTGTGGTGTTTTCCTTTCGGTAGTGTATTAATCACTCTAAGCGGAGTAAATAGCAAGCTATTTGTGGGCCATAAAGTACACAAATATTCGAGGAAGGAATTGTGTGCTTTATCGGGGGTTATGCATCGTGCGGTGGATGGTTTCGATGATGGAGTCCTGCTCCTCGACACTGACGCCGATGCTTTCCAGCGCCTCCCGTGTGCCGCAGTCCGGGCAGATGAGCGTTTCGTTGTCCAGCCTGGAAAGGGCAGGACGCTCACAGTAGGGTCTGCCGCAGCGCGGGCAGACAGCCATCCTGGTCACATTGGTTTCTTTCATCTCAGTCCCTCCGTTCTCGCTTTGCTGTAGGCCATCGCTTCAACCAGGGTGTTGATGTCAAAGCCGAAGTAGCGGTAGCCCTCCGCGCAGGTCCTCATGTAGTAATAGCTGGGGACACCGAACTTTCGCTCCTCATGCATGATGTAGACGAACACCCGCCGCCTGCGTACCTTGCCGGTCTTGATACCCTTGATAGGCAGCACCAGCTCCTTTTTGTAGTAGAAGCTGGGGAATCCTTCATAGCGGTCCAGAGCCAGTTCATCCTGGTCGGTGACCGACCAAACGGCAACGGGAACCGAGCTGCCCTCCTCCGGCTCAACGGTGAGGTAGGAGCCGGTCATGCTCCCCTTGAACATCAGCCGGTAGTTTTCCAACTCCGAGGTGCCGATGATCCGTGCCGATGGGCAGCGCATCATCATCTGGCGGACGTTGAGGTTGCTGCCGTAGGCAATGTAATAGCGTTTATCCATTCTGAATCCTCCTGTCGCGTTTTCAGCGTTTCCGCTTCTACCACCTTAAGACCGCCGAGGCGGTCGAAAGGGGGCCTGTGGCTATGACCTTCAAGCGGCGCGGCCGCTGCGGAAGGCCGCGTCACCGTCCAGGCGGCGGGTCAGGAGGTCTCTCGCGGTTTTGAACTCGTCCCCGATGAAGCCGAGCCGGAGGAGCCAAGTCCTCATGGCGTATTTGGGGTTCTCGTTCTGCTGGGGCTTGTGGCTGGCGGTCCGCACCGTCTTGGCCATCTGGCTGAGTGCGAGGCAAAGCTGGATGTAGCTCTTGAGCTGACCGGCGTGGAGGCCGTTCTGCTTGCCGTCCGCAGGGGCATCGAACTGGAAAAGCCGGAACTCGATGGTGCCTTTGGTGAAGGTGGCGTGGAGGTTCAGCATATGGTAGCGGCTGCCGTTGTAGTGCTGGCTCCTGCCGTAGTTCTCACCCTGGCTGCCGTACCAAATGTCCGCGAGCTGGGACATGGTGGTGGGCTTTTTGCGGTTGAGCTGGTCGAGGAACCGGGGGTCGACCGTGCGGCAATACTGGTTCATGCGGCGGCGGTCCAGGTCGAGGGCATCGGCCAGGAGGCTTTCGTGGCTGGCCATGATGTTGGCCAGGTTGCGGAGGGTCTGCGGGGTGTGCCCCTTGGCGCCGATGTGGATGTGGACTCCGCATCCGCGGGTGGCATCGCTCTTGGCGCCTGCCTTGCGGAGCTTCCGAATCAGCTCCTGCAGGGTGTCCATGTCGGCGTAGGTCAGGATCGGAGTGACCATCTCGCATTTTTCGCTGTCGGGTCCGGCAATGCTGACGTCCCGCTGGAATTTCCACTCGCGGCCCTGGCTGTCCCAGGCGCTCCAACTGTAGTATCCGTTGCGGCTGGCGGTGTTCTCGTACCGGCCGGTGCCGAAGTAGGTGGCGGCGACCTTGGCGGCGCGGCTGCGCTCGATGTTGTTCATCTCGACCTCAACGCCGATGGTCTGCTTCTTCATTTCCTCAATCTGGCGGGTGATTTTCTCGTTCATGGTCTGCTCCTCCGTTTTAGTGTTCCGCAGGGGTTTTCCCTTTCGGTAGTGTATTAATCACTCTAAACGGCGAATATAGCAAGCTATTTCTGAGCCATAAACTACACAAAGATAACCGCAAGATATTGTGTATCTTATACCTACTTACTACAAGAAAATGTATCCAGAGCGAACTCGGCTCCAAGCCTGAATCCATCCTTGAACGCTTCGCAGAGGGCAAGGCTCTCAAGGTCGGAACGGTCGGACATGAGGGTTTCCAAGAGCAGTTTCCCCTCATCGGAGAGCTGCTCCGTAAGGCTGCGGAAGGCGGCATCGATGCGGCTCTTGACCTCCTGCATTTGCGGCGTCACATCGTTCTGGTTCTCCCAAGGCACGATGCGCCCATAGTACAGCCGGTCGAGGATGCTTTCGCTCATCACGACACCTCCTCGAAAAGCCTGCGGCAAAGGTCGGCGCCATACACTACGGACAGGCCGCTGCCGTTGTCCCAAGCGACCATGATGGAGCCGGTGTCATCCACGCCTCGGACGGTGCCGCGTGTACCTGGGGGCGGAGCCTGGCAGTCATCCATCCGCACAAGCTCCACCCGTGCGCCCACGGGGAACTCCCGGCGCAGCCGCTCCACGATGTCCTTACTCGGAAACCGCATCGCTCTCACCTCCGGGGACTTGGGCATCCATCTCGGCGTTAACAGCCGCGATGTACATAGCATCCTCACGATTCTCGGCGTCCCAATCCACAGCCGGGATCGGTGGCTGCGGTTTCGGAGTCTCGGTTCTTCTCTGGCCGCCTTTGAAAGCGGAGGAGCCGGAGAGGTTACGGAGCAGGATTTTCCGTTCGCCTTTGAACTCGGAGCCGATGAAGCCCAGCCGGAGGAGGAAACAGCGGAATGCGTATTTCTCGTTGTCCACCTCTTTCTCGGTGGCGGTGATGCGCTTCTGGTTCTTGCTCATCTCGCAGAGGGCGGCGATGAGGTGGGTGTATGCCTTGACCTCGTCCGGCTCCGGCAGGGCGCGGAACCAGGGGAAAGCGACCGCATCCGGCCCTACCTCAATCGGCAGGCTGTCAATGCCCAGGGCGCTGCGGATCAGGTTGCCCTTGGCTTGCAGGAGGTTGGTGAGGTTGCCCACCGCCACCCGCTCCAGCGGGATGCGAACCGTAAGGCCCAGGGTCTCGCTCTCCGCGGCGTCCCCATCGACCTCCGGCTCGACCGGCTCTGCGGCAGGCTCCTCGTCCTCATCCCGGCAACCGAGGTCGGAAACCTGGGAAACGAAGCCCTCGTTGACCAGGGTGTCGATCAGGCTCTCGATTTCCTCGCTGTCGGCGCGGTCATCGAAGGAAACCACACCGTTGCGGTCGATGGTGAAGTAGTCCACCATGTAGGAGAAGGTGGGGGCGCCCAGGTACTTGGCATCCGCTCCCGTGAAGTCGCTGATGGCCTTGACCAGCCGCTTGCGCTCGGCCCCGGTCACGTTGTAGTCCAGGTAAAAAGTGTTGGTGTTCATTGTGGTACCTCCTTTGTTTTCGGTATCACATTAATCACTCTGAAGCCCGGAAATAGCAAGTTAATTTGATGTGATAAACCTACCAAATTACTGTGCGCCAAGCTGTGCATAGTAGACGATACCGGCCAGAACGAAAAAGACGCACGGCAGGGCCACGCCATTGCCCCACATCTTATATTCCGCCGCATCGCTGTGCGGGTCCTTCAGCCATCTGGCGATCTGCTTGAGAGACTTGGGCTTGGACGAGGAGCCGGTGATCCGGCGGTGGGTTTCAAAAACACCATACCAGTAGCGGAGATCGTCCATCGTAGGTTCCGGCGTTTCCAGGCCGGAACACCACCAGTCCGGGAAGCCCTGGAGCCTGGCGCATTCGGTAGGGGTAAGCCTTCTCACGGTGTATCCGCAGTTGATGGTGGTCGGGTCCTTATAGTCCCTTGCCGTGAGGGTGGGCGAGGTTTCCTTCTCCACCTGAGTATAATAGCCGGTGGTCATGGCGTACACCGCATCGTCCCCGGCTTTCTCCACTACGGCGATCCCGCCCTGGTTGCAGCCGGGGTTCCCGCCGTTGGCATCAAGGGTCCGAGAGGTGTCGGCCTCATACACACCGCTGTGGGGGTTGTCCGAGAGCATGGCATAGGATGTCTTGGAACAGATGCCGTAGGCTTTCGGCACGAACAGCGTCTGGTCATTGTTGCAGGAGAGGGTCGCGGATTTGTCCTCCTGGATGAGCGCGCCCTTCCCGCCGCCCTCGCAGCCGGAGCGTATCTTCAGCGTCTTGGGGATTGCTTCACCTACCACAAAGGGCTGGTTATTCCCGCCGATTCCATAGGTGGAGGACACGGTCGGAGCCACGTCTACCGGGCCGGTGTATCTGGTGTCCTGGCTATGGTTCTCGTAGACGGTGGCGGGTACCTTCCCGGCGCGGAGTGAGGGCGACCGCTCTTCCCCGTATCCGATGGAACGGCTTTCAGCCGAATGCTCGGTATTGAAGCCGGCAGCATCCACGATGCACGGAGGATGCCCGTGTGTCTCGGCGCGGAGAGTGCCCGCGACTTCACGAGAGACCTCCATGCGGATACCGCCCTGGTCGTTCAGGCAGATGCCGCCTGCCGCTCCAGCGCAAGCCGCAGAATTTCCGGCAGCTCTTTGCCACGCACGGAAGCTCTCAGCAGAATACCGCGACAGGCCCTCGGACTCAAAGAGTATCCGTCCGGCACATCCGGCTGCAAAATCTGCGACAAGGAAGATGCGCTTTCTTCGCTGGGGGACGCCCCAATATTGTGCATCGAGAGTTCTGTACGCAACGCTCCATCCGTCACCCATGTAACAGTCGGCGTAGGGCCAGATGTTTTTCTCAGGCATAGGCACCTGGGCGTCCGGCTCAACGATGCCGATGACCGCATCGAGGACGGCCTTGAAGTCTGCGCCCTTGTTTGAGGAGAAGGCGCCAGGCACATTCTCCCAGCATATAAATCTTGGATATCTGCCATTGGTGGCACACCTCATTTCCTTGATGATACGGATGGCTTGATAGAAAAGGATCGACTGGTCGCCCTCCAGCCCTTCCCGCTTTCCCGCGATGCTCATGTTGGTACACGGTGAGCCGAAGGTGATGATGTCCACGGGTTCGATCTTGCTGCCATCCATAGCGGAGATGTCGCCGTAATGCTTCATGGAGGGCAGGCGCTTTGTGGTCACCCGGATGGGAAACGGCTCAATTTCCGAAGCCCAAACCGGGGTGACACCGCAAAGGAGTCCGCCCAAAGGAAATCCCCCGGAGCCGTCAAACAGGCTGCCGAGGGTCAAAGCCTTATTCTCCATCTGCGGATACCTCCGCATAGGCATAGGTCAGCCCGTCCCGCTGGACGGAAACCTCCGCGTCCGAGCCGGCCTGTTCGATGTACCGCT
>CANQBA010000006.1 GCA_947589545.1 uncultured Oscillospiraceae bacterium
TTCCAATGCTTTTGTAAAATGAGCGTAAAATTACACCGCCCCCAATTCAAATGGGGACGGTGTTTGTCGACAGACTGAAGCTTCCCCGTATTTTTCGGGGAAGCTTTTTTGCGTGAAAAAATTCTTCTCTTCCCCCTTGACAAACGCCCTCCGCCGCGCTATAATCGCACTAACCTACTAACAATATAGGTATTTATCAGGAGATGACCGCCATGACCTTTACGCTCGAGCCCCAGCTGCGGGCCAATTTCCGCTTTGGACGAATGTGTACCCGGACAGAAACGGAAAAATGATAATATAATTATAAAGTATAAGTGAGGTACACATCATGTCCAACTATAAATTCGAGACGCTCCAGCTCCATGTGGGACAGGAGCAGGCCGACCCCGCCACCGATTCCCGCGCTGTCCCCATCTACCAGACCACCAGCTACGTCTTCCACAACTGCCAGCACGCCGCCGACCGCTTCGGCCTTGCCGACCCCGGCAACATCTACGGCCGGCTCACCAACTCCACCCAGGACGTGCTGGAAAAACGTGTGGCGGCCCTGGAGGGCGGCGTAGCGGCTCTGGCGGTGGCCTCCGGCGCGGCGGCCATCACCTACGCCATTGAGGCGCTTACCCAGAAGGGCGACCACATCGTGGCCCAAAAGACCATCTACGGCGGGAGCTACAATCTGCTGGCCCACACTCTGCCCCTCTACGGCGTGACGGCCGCCTTCGTGGATATCCACGACCTCTACGAGGTCACCGCCGCCATCCAGCCCAACACCAAGGCCATCTTCATCGAGACTCTCGGAAACCCCAACTCCGACATCCCCGACATCGACGCCCTGGCCCTCATCGCCCACGCCCACGGGATCCCCCTGGTCATCGACAACACCTTCGGCACGCCGTACCTCATCCGGCCCATCGAGCACGGCGCGGACATCGTGGTCCACTCAGCCACAAAATTCCTGGGCGGCCACGGCACCACCCTGGGCGGCATCATCGTGGACTCCGGCAAATTTGACTGGAAAGCCAGCGGCAAATACGCCCCCATCGCCTCTCCTAACCCCAGCTACCACGGCATCAGCTTTACCGACGCCGTGGGCCCCGCCGCCTTCGTCACCTACATCCGCGCCATCCTCCTCCGGGACACCGGCGCGACCATCAGCCCCTTCAACGCCTTCCTGCTCCTCCAGGGTATCGAGACGCTGTCCCTGCGCCTGGAGCGCCACGCGGAGAACACCAGGAAGGTGGTGGAGTACCTTTCAAACCACCCCAAGGTCGCCAAGGTCAACCACCCCAGCCTGCCGGATCATCCCCAGCACGCCCTCTATGAGAAGTATTTTCCCAACGGCGGCGGCTCCATCTTCACCTTTGAGATAAAGGGCGGCAAGGACGCGGCCTTCAAGTTCATCGACAGCCTGAAGATCTTCTCCCTCCTTGCCAATGTGGCCGATGTGAAGTCCCTGGTCATCCACCCCGCCAGCACCACCCACAGCCAGCTTTCCGAATCCGAGCTTGCCGACCAGGGCATCACCCCGGGCACCATCCGCCTCTCCATCGGCACGGAGCACATCGACGATATCCTCGCCGATCTGGAGAAGGGCTTTGCCGCGATCTGAACCCAATTAAAAGCAAAAAAGAAGCGCCCGCCGGCGCTTCTTTTTTACATTATTTTCCTCTCAGATCGTCCGCAATCAGCTGCAGGTGCGTTATTTGCAGATCGGTCAGCCCCTCCACGCGGAGCGTCCGCTTTTCGCTGCGCCCCAGAAGGTAATCCGTCGTGACCCCGAAGACGTCGGCAAGCCGGATCAGCAGATCCACGGACGGCATGATATTCCCGTTCTCCCAGTTGGACACGCTCTGCTTGCTGACGCCCACCGCGTCCCCCAGCTCCTTCTGGTTGATGCCGCGCTCTGTCCGCAGCTGCCTGATCCTCTGCTCCAGCATCCGCCACCCCTCCAAGTCAAATTTTACAATACAATATTATATAGATTATTGACAAACGAAAAATATTATTGTATTGTAATATTTGACAGACGGGCATAAAAAATCCCCCGGAGTCTCGCTCCGGGGGAAGGGTTCGCGTTAGAATTACTCAGCGTGGTCAACGGTGTACATGTACTCGATGAGATCCACGACCTTGTTGCTGTAACCCCACTCGTTATCGTACCAGGCGACGACCTTCACGAAGGTGTCGGTCAGGTACACGCCGGCGTTGGCGTCGAAGATGGAAGTGTGGGGATCATGGATGAAGTCGCTGGAGACGACGGCGTCCTCGGTGTAGCCCAGAACACCCTTCAGCTCGCCCTCGGCGGCCTCCTTCATGGCGGCGCAGATGTCGGCCTTGGTGGCGGGCTTCTCCAGGTTGGCGGTCAGATCCACCACGGACACATCCAGAGTGGGGACGCGCATGGAGATGCCGGTGAGCTTGCCGTTGAGGGAGGGGATGACCTTGCCCACGGCCTTGGCGGCGCCGGTGGTGCTGGGGATGATATTGCCGGCAGCGGCACGGCCGCCGCGCCAATCCTTGGAGGACACGCCGTCAACGGTCTTCTGGGTGGCGGTGGTGGAGTGGACGGTGGTCATAAGGCCCTCCTTGATGCCGAACTTGTCGTTGAGCACCTTGGCGATGGGTGCCAGGCAGTTGGTGGTGCAGGAGGCGTTGGAGACGTAGTCCATGTCCTTGGTGTAGGTCTTGTTGTTGACGCCCATAACGAACATGGGGGTGTCGTCCTTGGAGGGAGCGGACATGACGACCTTCTTGGCGCCGCCCTTCAGGTGAGCGGAGGCCTTCTCCTTGGTCAGGAAGATACCGGTGGATTCCACGACGTACTCGGCGCCCACCTGGCCCCAGGGCAGATTGGCGGGATCCTTCTCGCAGAAGACGGCGATCTCCTTGCCGTTGACGATGATGGAATGATCGGTGTGGGAGACGGTGCCCTCGAAGCGGCCATGGATGGTGTCATACTTCAGCATGTACTCCATGTAATCGGGGGTGATGAGGTCGTTGATGCCCACGACCTCAACATTGGGATGATCGAGGCTGGCGCGGAACACCAGACGGCCGATGCGTCCGAAACCGTTGATACCAATTTTGATGCTCATTGTAAAGACCTCCAAAAAATAAATTTTTAATAGGTTTTCATCGAAAAAAGCGCCTGCTGCCTGTGCTTCCATTGGCACTTTTTTAACAATACTATTATAAACCTGTCTTCTGAAAAAATAAAGAGTTTTTTCTAAGATAACCGAACTTTTTCAAAAATGCCAAATCCGCGTTGCAATCGGGGGGATTTTCTGTTATCATTGCAAAGGCGCTCCGGGGGAATCAGCGCGGCGCCGGGTGGCATACTATGTAAAGATAAAAAAGTGGGAGGAGCCCCAAGGACGGGGCGCGGGGGAATGGGAAGAAACGAAAAACGGGACTTTACGCTGCTGGACATCCTGCCGGAGCCTGTGCTGGCGGCGGAGGACGGGATCATCACCTTTGAAAACCAGGCCGCCAAACGCCTTTTGGTGGCGGAGCTGACCGGGAGGCCTGCGGCGGAGATCTTCGACCCGGGCCTTCTAACGTCCGCCTCCGGCGAGGCCGCCGGGGCCGTCAAGCTGGGCCGGGGCCGTTACGCCGTCCACACCGTGGAGCGGGAGGGCCTGCGGCTTTTCATCCTGAAGTCCCAGCCGGAGGACAGCGACGCCTCCCGGCGGGCGCTGGGCCTGTTCACGGCCCATATCCGCTCCGGCGTGGGCACGGCGCTGACCGCCATCTCCCTGATGCACGACCGTCTGGACAGCGTGCCTCCGGGCTTTACCATGAGCGTGGCCAGGAGCGATAAATCCGCCTGCATCATGGCCCGTATGGCGGACAACTTCGCCCGGATGTTCTGCGGAATGGACAGCGAGCCCCAGCCGGCCGCCCTGGATCTCCGGCGGCTGGTGGAGGACGTGTCCGCCACGGTAACGGAGCTGACGGCGGCGGAGCGTCCCGCCATCGTCTGCGCCTGCGGCCCTGAGCTCATCCCCGTGATGGCCGACGGGCGGCTTCTGGAGCTGGCGCTGATGCAGCTCTTCTCCAACGCCCTCAAATACGCCGGCCCCGGCAGCACCGTCACCGTCTCGGTGCGGCAGAGCAAATCCAGCCTCTGGATCACCGTCTCCGACGACGGTCAGGGCGTCCGGCCCGAGCTTTTGGGGGACGTGTTCAACGCCTACGCCTCCCCGGCGCGGGAGCTGGAGTCCCAGGCCGGCGCGGGTCTGGGTCTGGGCATCGTCCAGCGCATCGCCGCCATGCACGGCGGGAGCGCCGTGCTGGAGAGCGTCTGGGGGCACGGCGCCTCCGTCACCGTCCGTCTGCCCCGGATCGCGCCGCCGCCCTCCACCCGCCTCCGGGCGGACTATAAAAACGACGTCTCCGCCTTCCTGATCCAGCTCGCCGACATCCTCCCCGCCCAGGTATATATCCGCCGCGACCTTATGTAAAAAATCTTCGGGACGGGTCTTCGACCCGCCCCGAATTCCTTTTTTAAAAACTCAAATTCAATATTTTTCCCGGCGGCATGCGCGTCGGGAAAAATCCCTTTTGTCGCCCAAGTGTGTCCCTGCGGGACGCGCGCAGGGCGACAGCAGGGACACATTTCTGAATTTCGCAAAATTCAGAAATGTGTCCCGCACGTTCCCTTTGTCGGAAAAGCCCGTCAGGGCTTTCCCGACAGTTTTAGTTCCACCACGGCCAGAAGGGGTTCCCGGAGTT
This sequence comes from uncultured Oscillospiraceae bacterium, assembly GCA_947589545.1. Classification (GTDB taxonomy): domain Bacteria; phylum Bacillota; class Clostridia; order Oscillospirales; family Oscillospiraceae; genus RUG626. The sequence continues at coordinate 4,735 of CANQBA010000006.1, forward strand.
CCCCTGCCCCTGGGTCTGCTGCTCGGTGGTGGAGGGCTCCTCCACCTTCTCCTGGAGGGTGACGGTCAGCTCCAGCGTCTCCCCGGCCAGATTGGCGCCCATGCGGTAGACGGTGATCTTCTCCACGTCGCCGGGGGCGTAACGGCGGAGGGCCAGCTGCAGATCGCTCATGCCGGTGATGGTTCTGTCGCCGAAGCCCGTGATGATGTCCCCCACCTTCAACCCGGCGGCCTCCGCGGCGGAGCCGGGATCCACCGTGGTGACGAAGCACCCGTTGGGGATGTTGTAGGTCTCGATGGCGAAGGCTTTGTATGCCTCCGTGGTGTCGGTGCCCCTGATCCCCAGGCCCGCCCCGGCCACATATCCCTTTTCAATGAGCTGGGTGGCAATGTTGACGGCGTCGTTGATGGGGATAGCGAAGCCCAGGCTCTCGATGCCCTCCTCGGCGTCGGCGTACTTGGCGGTGACGATGCCGATGACCTCGCCCCGGGAGTTGTACACCGGGCCGCCGGAGTTGCCGTGGTTGACGGCGGCGGAGATCTGGAACATGTTGATGGAGGTGGCCGCGCCGGTGATGTCGTCATTGGTGGTAATGACCCGGTCGCGGGCGCTGACGATGCCGGGGGTCATGGTGTACTCCAGCTCCCCCAGGGGGTTGCCGATGGCGTAGACCCACTCGCCCACCAGCATCTTGTCGGAGTCGCCCATGGTCACGGGGGACAGGCCCGTGGCGTCGATCTTGATGACGGCCACGTCGTTGGACTCCGCGTAGCCCACCACCTCGGCGGGATATTTGGTGCCGTTCTCCATGAGGACGGTCAGCTCCCCGCCGTAGACCACGGCGTAGCTGATGACGTGGTAGTTGGTGAGGATATACCCGTCCTCGCTGATGATGAACCCGGAGCCGGACACGGCGCGGGTGGTGGTCTGGCCGAAGATGTTGGTGTTGGTCAGGCTGGTGTTGACGCCCACCACCTGCTTCAGGCCCAGCTCATAGATCTGGTTGCCCGTCAGCCCCTTGCCGTCGGGATCGGCGGCGGGCACGTCGGTCTGGGTGCCGGAGATGGGGCTGGCCTGGTTGATGACCACCTGCTTGCCGCCGTTCTGGCTCTGGTTGTGATCCAGCATATAGTCCACCACGGCCCAGCTGCAAAGCCCGGAGACTAAGGCGCAGATGACCACAAGGCACGCGGCCTTCAAAAAGCCGTGCTTTTTCCTGGGCTTTTTGGGTTTCTCCGGCTCCCGGGCGGGCTGCTGCCAGCTCTGGGCGCCGTAAGCGTACCGGCCGGGGGAATAGACGCCCTCGCCGCTGGAGGCCGCCTCGTAGGAGGGGTCGCGCCAGCTCTCCCGCTGATCCATGTAGGACTGCACCGGCGGAACGCGGGCCGCGCCCGTGTCCTGGGGCGGCGTAAAGCTTTGCTCCTCCGGCGCCGCGGAGGCGCGCTCCTCCGGCGTTGCGGGGGACTGCTCCTCCCCGCCGTAGACGGGCTCCTGCCCGTTCCGGTTCTCATTCTCATCAAAGGTCATAGTTCGCTCTCTCCTTCGGGGCCGCGCCCCATTTGATCCTGATGCTATCCTAAACCGATTTTATGTCCATTTCATGACAAAATTAAGAATATTCTAAAAATCGGGCGAAAAAACTTCTTGAAATCGGAACTTTATTTTTCCCGGAATATCTGCTATAATAAAATTTACGACTAAAATTTTTCCTGTGAGGCGACGTTTATGCGTGACAGTATCCATATCCACGGGGCCAGGGAGAACAACCTGAAGAACATCGACCTGGAGCTGCCCCGTGACAAGCTGGTGGTGCTGACGGGCCTGTCCGGCTCCGGCAAATCCAGCCTTGCCTTCGACACCATCTACGCCGAGGGCCAGCGGCGCTACGTGGAGAGCCTCTCCGCCTATGCCCGGCAATTCCTGGGCCAGAAGGAGAAGCCCGACGTGGACGCCATCGACGGCCTGTCCCCGGCCATCTCCATCGACCAGAAGACCACCAACAACAACCCCCGCTCCACCGTGGGGACTGTCACGGAAATATATGACTATCTCCGTCTTCTCTATGCCAACATCGGCATCCCCCACTGCCCCAAATGCGGCAAGGAGATCCGCCAGCAGACCGTGGATCAGATGGTGGATCAGATCATGGTCCTCCCGGAGGGCACGCGGGTCATGGTCATGGCCCCGGTGATCCGCGGCCGCAAGGGCGAGCACGTCAAGGTCTTTGAGGACGCCCGGCGCTCCGGCTACGTCCGGGTGCGGGTGGACGGCGAGACACGGGATCTGGAGGAGGAGATCAAGCTCGACAAGAACAAAAAGCACCGCATCGACGTGATCATCGACCGCCTTGTGGTGCGGGAGGGCCTCCAGCAGCGCCTGACGGACTCCGTGGAGACGGCCTGCGCCCTGTCCGGGGGCATCGTCACCGTCAACCTGCCGGAGGAGGACCGGGACGTGACCTACTCCCAGAATTACGCCTGCGACGAGTGCGGCGTCTCCATCGAGGAGATGTCCCCGCGCTTCTTCTCCTTCAACGCCCCCCTGGGCGCCTGCCCGGAGTGCTCCGGCCTTGGCGTCCAGCGCCAGGTGGATCCCAGCATCATCATGCCCAACATGACCCTGTCCATCCTGGACGGCGGCATCCAGGCCAGCGGCTGGGGCAACATCAAAAACGACTCCATCGCCATGATGTACTTCACCGCCCTCTCCAAGCGCTACCACTTCCGCCTGGACACGCCCCTGCGGGATCTGCCCGATGAGGTCATCGACGTCCTGCTCTACGGCACAAAGGGCGAGGCCCTGACCCTCAACTACGTCACCGACCGGGGCCACACCACCATGACCCGCCCCTTCGAGGGCATCATCTCCAACCTGGAGCGGCGGTACCGGGAGTCCAACTCCATCTACGCCAAGTGGGATCTGGAGCAGTACATGACCGACCACGACTGCCCCGCCTGCCACGGCAAACGCCTGCGGCCCGAGGTACTGGCCGTCACCGTGGGCGGCAAAAACATTGCCGGCTTCTGCGATCTGTCCGTCACCGACGCCCTCCGGTTCCTGGACGAGATCCAGCCCACCCTGACGGAGAAGGAGCACATGATCGCCGACCGCATCTTCAAGGAGATCCGGGAGCGCCTGGGCTTCCTTGAGTCCGTGGGCCTGCAGTATCTCACCATGTCCCGCTCCGCCGGCACCCTCTCCGGCGGCGAGAGCCAGCGCATCCGTCTGGCCACCCAGATCGGCTCCTCTCTGATGGGCGTCCTCTACATCCTGGACGAGCCCTCCATCGGTCTCCACCAGCGGGACAACGCCAAGCTCATCGCCACCTTAGAGCGTCTGCGGGATCTGGGCAATACCCTTTTGGTGGTGGAGCACGACGAGGACACCATGCTGGCCGCGGACTACATCGTGGATATCGGCCCCGGCGCGGGCGTCCACGGCGGTGAGGTGGTCTTCGCCGGCACCCCGGCGGAAATTGTAAAGGACGAGAAATCCATCACCGGCCAGTATCTCTCCGGGCGGAAATTTATCCCCATCCCGGCAAAGCACCGCCCCGGCAGCGGCAAGATCCTGCGCGTCACCGGAGCGGCGGAAAATAACCTGAAAAATATCGACGTGGACTTCCCCCTGGGCAAGCTCACCGTGGTCACCGGCGTCTCCGGCTCCGGCAAATCCAGCCTCGTCACCGAGGTGCTCTACAAGACCCTGGCCGCCGAGCTGAACCGGGCCCGGATCCGGGCCGGGAAGCACGCCGGCGTCTTCGGTCTTGAGCATCTGGACAAGGTCATCGACATCGACCAGTCCCCCATCGGCCGCTCCCCCCGCTCCAACCCCGCCACCTACACCGGGGTCTTCAACGACATCCGCGCCCTCTTCGCCCAGACAAGCGACGCCCGTGCCCGGGGCTACGGCGCGGGCCGGTTCAGCTTCAACGTCCGGGGCGGCCGGTGCGAGGCCTGCCAGGGCGACGGCCTTATCAAGATCGAGATGCACTTCCTCCCGGACATCTACGTTCCCTGCGAGGTCTGCAAGGGCAAGCGCTACAACCGGGAGACTCTGGAGGTGCGCTACAAGGGCAAAAACATCCACGAGGTGCTGGAGATGACCGTGGACGAGGCGGTGGAGTTCTTCGAGAACGTCCCCAAGATCGCCGACCGCCTCCGCACCCTCCAGGACGTGGGCCTGGGCTATGTGAAGCTGGGCCAGCCCAGCACCACCCTGTCCGGCGGCGAGGCCCAGCGGGTGAAGCTTGCCACCGAGCTCTCCAAGCGCTCCACCGGCACCACCTTCTACGTGCTGGACGAGCCCACCACCGGCCTGCACACCGACGACGTCCGCAAGCTGGTGGACGTGCTCAACAGGCTTGTGGACGCCGGGAACACCGTGGTGGTCATTGAGCACAACCTGGACGTCATCAAGGTGGCCGACCACCTGATCGACTTAGGGCCGGAGGGCGGCGACGGCGGCGGCCGGATCGTCTTCACCGGCCCGCCGGAGGCATGCGCGGAATGCGCCGAAAGCTATACCGGCCAGGTGCTGAAGAAGTATTATCACGACCACCCCGGCCAGCGGGTATAGAGCCGTCAGGAGGCGCAGTATGGCAAAACGCGATATGACCCGGGGCTCCGTGACCCGGCATCTGCTGAGCTACGCGGTGCCCATGGTTCTGGGCAACATCATGCAGCTCACCTACAACGCGGCGGACTCCGTCATCATCAGCAAGAACCTGGGCCAGGACGCCCTGGCGGCGGTCAGCGTCTGCGACCCCATCATGACCGTGATGGTGCTGGGCGCCTCCGGCATGGGCATCGGCGCCTCGGTGCTGATGAGCCGGTTTTACGGCGCGAAGGAGCGGGAGAAGCTGCGGCGGGAATTCTCCACCACCCTCCTGTTCGGCCTCTTCTTCTCCCTGGCGGTGTTCCTGCTGGGGCTGGCCTTCGCCCCTGAGCTCCTCCGCCTCATCAGGACCCCGGCCAGCTCCTTCCCCCAGGCCCTCACCTATCTGCGGGTCATTTTTGTGGGGTTCCTGTTCACCTTCCAGTACAATATTCTCTCCTCCGCCCTGCGCTCCCTGGGGGATTCCCGGGCCCCCGTGTGGTTTTTGGGGATCTCCTGCGCCGTCAACATCTGTCTCGACCTGCTCTTCGTGGTGCTTTTGCACATGGGCGTGGCCGGGGCGGGCCTGGCCACGGTGATCGCCGAGGCCGTGTCCGTGGCGCTGTGCGTATGGTGGATCGAAAGGCGCGTCCCCGACCTCTCCCTCCGGCGGGAGGATCTTAGAGTGGACAGGGCGCTTTTGAAGGAAACACTGAAAAACGGCGCCCTCACCGCCCTCCAGCAGGCCGCCCAGCCCGTGGGCAAGGTGCTGATCCAGGGCACCATCAATCTCCAGGGCGTCACCGCCATCGACGCCTTCAACAACGCCTGCCGCATCGACGACTACGCCCGGATCCCCACCCAGTCTAACGGCAGCGCCATCATGACCTGCGCCGCCCAGAACCGGGGCGCGGGCCAGCCTGAGCGGGTGCGGGAAGCCTTCCGCCAGGGCCTGCTCATCGCCTTCGTCTATTACCCCGTGATCTTTCTGATCGTACAGCTTTTGAAGGTTCCCGCCATGCGCCTGCTGGCCCCGGACGACAGCCCAGACATCGTCGCCCTGGGGGTGGAATATCTCACCGTCAAGGCGTTCTTCTTCATCCTCCCCGGCGTCACCAACGCCATCCAGGGCTTTTTCCGAGGCATGGGCTCCATGACCGTGGTGCTGATCTCCACCCTCATCCAGATCTCCGTCCGCACCGTCCTGGTGCTCCTCTTCGTCCCCCGGTACGGCATCACCGCCGAGGCCTACGCCTGCGCCGCCGGCTGGATCTGCATGATCTTCTTTGAATTCACCGTCTACTTCGCGCGGCGGAAAAAAGGACTGATATAACCGCCGCACAGGTTGGCCCACGGCACCGCCAAATTCCGCAATATCCGATTTATACGCTTCCGTACGGGCCGGACGCCCGCTCCATCTCCCCGCGGGCGTTCCCCCGGGGAAGTCCAGAGGGGGGTCGCAACCCCCTCTGGTTTCTTTTCCTCTTTTGTTGCCTTTTCTCCTTTTGGAAATCCAAAAGGAGAAAAGCAAGTCCCCGTCCGCCGTTAAGGCGGACGCCTTATACCCCCCCGCCGGGGTGAGGCCTCCCCGCCTTACGGGTCCTCCCTTTTAAACACCGCCCCGTCCTCCAGCGTGGGGGCGTAGATCAGCCCGTAGGACTCGCTTTCGATATACGCCAGCCCCTCCGGCACGATCCGAAAGCGGTTGGCGATCTCCCGCTCCATGTCGGGATCGACCCTGTCAAACGCGTAACCGGTGGTTCTCAGGGTGACGACGTCCCCCTCCTGACTCCAGACGCCCACCCAGGCCACGCTGGCGAAGCTGCCGCCGTCGTAGTTGAAGGTGCCGTCCGGATTCAGGGTGATAACGCGGCTGCCGCCATCCCGGGGATCGCCGCTGCGATAGACAAATTGACAGCCGCTCTCCAGATCAAGCGCCGCCTGCCCGCCGGGCATGGTCTCCACCGTCACCGAAGGCTGGGGGGAGAAGCCGGCGGCGGGTCTGTCCGTGACCTCAAAAAGCTCCCCGTCCTGTACGTCGGTGTAAATGAACCTGTCCGACCCCTCTTTAACGAACCGCAGGCCCTCCTCCGACCACCGGAAGAGAAAGACCCGCTTTGTGCTCCCGGCGGTGTCCGTCAGGGTCAGGACGCCGTCCTTTTCCACCCAGGTACCCATACCGATGTAGCTGCTGGCCGGCCCCTCCATGTAGGAGAAGGCGCCGTCCTCCCAGAGGGTAATGCCAAAGGGCTCAAACAGGGGATCCCGGGCCTTCCCGGTGTAGACGTAGCTCCCGGCGTATGCCGGGGCCTTGGGATCGGTGAGAAAGCACGCCGCCAGCCCCGCGCACAGGACCATCGACAGGGCCGTCACCCACAGGGCCGGCCTTTTCCAGCGAAGGACGTTTTTCACCCGCCCCTTCAGCCGCCCCTCCCCAAAGGCCACCGGGCAGGCCGCCACGTGCCGGTGAAAGGTCACCGCCTCCAAAAGCGCCTGGGAGTAGGGCTTTTTGACCCCGGCCCCCAGCTGCGAGAGCACCTTTTCGTCACAGGCCAGCTCGATGTCCCGGCACAGCAGGATATACGCCAGCCACAGAAGCGGATTGAACCAGTACGCCGCCAGAAGCAGGAACCCCAGGGGCTTTATCAGGTAGTCCCGCCGCCGGATGTGCGCCCGCTCGTGGGCCAGCACATAGGCCCGGCTGGCCCCGTCCATCCCCGTGGGGAGATAGACGACGGGCCGGAAAAAGCCGAACACAAAGGGCGAGGGCACGCTGTCCGCCTCCCGGACGCCCTTTTCCGTCTCCACGGCCCCGGCTACACGGCGGCGCAGGGAGAGGGTGGAGAGGAGAAAATAGAGTACCATCCCCGCCATCCCCGCCAGCCACACGAACCCCGCTATGGCGCAGACCACCTGCAGAGGATTGACGGAGACCATCGGCGCGGCGGGGGCGAAGGCCCGGGAGAAGCCGGGATTCACCGCGTCGTCCAGGAACGGGACCCCCGTGTGGAGGGTGGGGGCCGGATCGTACCGCACCGTCCGGGTGGTGATGACCTCCCGGGCAGGCATCAGACTGATGACGCTCTCCAGGGAGAAGGGGCAGAGGAGCCGCGCCCCCACCAGCCCCCACAGGACGCACCGCAGGGCTTTGGGCGCGTGGGTGTGGGAGAGGAGCAGGCGGAGCGCCAGCACCGCCAGCACGATCCACCCGGCCTGTACCGACAGATTCAGGAGCTTCAAAAAGGCCGCGTCCATTTACTCCCCCTCCTCCTCAAAGGCGTCGATGAGCCGCCGGATGTCCTCCAGCTCCTTTTTCGTGATCCCCTTGTGCCGGGCAAAGGCCGCCACAAAGGCCGGCAGGGAGCCCTCAAAGGTGTCGCTCATCAGCGCCTCCAGCCGCGCCGACTGGGCCTCCTCCCGGGAGACGAGGCTTGTCACCGTGGCGTTCTCGTTCCGGATGACCCCCCGCTCCGAAAGTCGGCGGATCACCGTGTAGGTGGTGGCCTTCGACCACCCCAGCCGCTCCTTGCACAGCCTCACAAGCTCCGTGGAGTTGATGGGCTCCGCCTCCCACAAAATCAGGCAGAATTTATACTCGCTGTCAAAAATCTTCGGCGTGTCCATATTCCTGTCCTCCGTTAGGTTTAATGCGTTAGACCAAGTTTAACACATTAAACCTTCCCCGTCAAGAGGCAAATAAAAATTTTGCATTTTCCCCTATCTATGGTATAATTATATAATAAGGTGTCTGCCTTACAGGCGGACACCTTATCACCTCCGCCAGGTCAAGGCAACCAGCTCGTTCACAAAAAGTTAATTAAATTTACACTATTTTTACTTGACGAATAATCATCCATATGGTATAATCCATCTTGTAAAGGAAACAGGTGACGTCTATGTCCACAGAGCTTCTTTCCCCCGCCGGGGACTGGGAGAGCCTTGCGGCCGCCCTGCGCTTTGGCGCGGACGCGGTGTATATCGGCGGCGAGACGCTGCAGCTTCGGGCAAAATCCGCCGGGTTTGACCGGCAAACGATCCTTGAGGCCGTGAAGCTGGCCCACGACGCCGGCAAAAGGCTCTATGTGGCCATGAATTCCCTGGCCAGAAACGGGGAGATCCCCCTGGTGCGCGCCTACGCCCGGTTTTTACAGGACGCCGGGGTGGACGCGGTCATCATATCCGACATCGGCGTTTTAACGGCGGTGCGCGAAAGCGCGCCCGGATTGGAGCTCCATCTGTCCACCCAGGCCAGCTGCATGAACTACGCCGCCGCCCGGGCCTGGCACGACCTGGGCGTGAAGCGGATCGTGCTGGCCCGGGAGATGAGTATAGACGACATCGCCCAGCTCCGGGCCAAAACCCCGGCCTCCCTGGAGCTGGAGGCCTTCGTCCACGGGGCCATGTGTATGGCCTACTCCGGCCGGTGCCTTTTGAGCTCCTACCTCTCCGGCCGCAGCGGCAACCGGGGGGAGTGCGCCCAGCCCTGCCGGTGGAGCTACGCCCTGGTGGAGGAAAAGCGCCCCGGCGAGGTCTTCCCCCTGGAGGAGGAGAACGGCCGGAGCTTCCTTCTCAGCTCCCACGACCTCAACTGCATCCGCCTCCTGGACGAGCTTCAGGCCGCCGGCGTCGCCTCCTTCAAAATCGAGGGGCGCATGAAAACGGCCTACTATGTGGCCTCCGTCACCCGCGCCTACCGGATGGCCCTGGACGGGACGGACACCGTGGACAACTGCGCCGCCCAGCTGGAGCTGGTGAAGCACCGGCCCTACGCTGAGGGCTTCTACCACGGCTTCGTGAAGGAAAACCACTTCAATTCAGGTACCTACAGCCACGGGGCCGTGTTCGTGGGGAACGTTTTGGGCTGGGAGGACGGCGTGCTCCGGGTGCGCCAGCGCAATCATTTCCGGGTGGGCCAGGTGCTGGAGCTCCTGACGCCCGGACGGGAGACCCTCAGCTTTCCCGTCGCCGCTATCGTGACCGCGTCGGGGGAGCGCCGGGACGCCGCGCCCCACCCCAACGAGATCCTGTACCTGCCCTGTCCGGTGAGGGCGGAGCCCGGAGATTTTCTCAGAAGGAGGGAGAGCGATGACGCCTGAGATCCTGGCCCCCGCCGGGGGCATGGAGCAGCTGGCCGCCGCCGTCCGCTGCGGCGCCGACGCCGTGTATCTGGGGGCCGGCGGCTTCAACGCCCGCCAGGGCGCGGAGAATTTCGGCGGCGGACAGCTGGCGGAGGCCGTCTCCTACGCCCACGTCCGGGGCGTGAAGATCCACGTCACGGTGAATACCCTGGTGATGGACGACGAGCTGCCCGCCCTGGATCGGACCGTGCGAGAGATCGCCGCCTCCGGCGCGGACGCGGTGATCATCCAGGATCTGGCGGTGAACGCCCGGTTCCGGGATCTCTGTCCCCAGCTTCCCCGCCACGCCTCCACCCAGATGACCGTCCACAACCTGGACGGGGCCAGGCTGGCCGCCGGCCTGGGCTTCACCCGGGTGGTACTGGCCAGGGAGCTGACCCTCCGGGAGATCGAGTATATCACCGCCCGGTGCGGCATCGAGACGGAGGTCTTCATCCACGGGGCCCTGTGCATGTGCGCCTCCGGCCAGTGCACCCTCAGCGCCATGCTGGGGGGCCGCAGCGGCAACCGGGGGTACTGCGCCCAGCCCTGCCGGCTTGATTTCCACAATGCGGAGCGCGGGTACGCCCTCAGCCTCAAGGATATGTCCCACCTGGATCATTTGAAGGCCCTCAGGGAGGCCGGCGTGGCCTCCTTCAAGATCGAGGGGCGCATGAAGCGGCCGGAATATGTGGCCGCCGCCGTCACCGCCGCCAGAGCCGCCCTCCGGGGGGAGGCATATGACCGGGAGTCCCTGCGGGCGGTGTTCTCCCGGAGCGGCTTCACCGACGGCTACCTCACCGGCCGGCGGGATACGGACATGTTCGGCACCCGCCAGCGGGAGGACGTGACCGCCGCCTCCGGCGTCCTGGGAAAGCTGGCCGGCCTCTACCGGGCCGAGCGCCAGAGCGTCCCGGTGGACTTCTTTCTCACCGTAAACCCCGCCGGAACCACCCTGAAAGCGGTGAGTGAAAACGTTTCCACCACAGTCGAAGGCCCCCCTTCCGAGGGGGTAAAGACCCTCCCGCTGACCCCCGAGACGGCCCAAAGGAGCCTGTCCAGGACAGGCGGGACGCCATATTATGTAAATAAAGTCGCCCTGGACGCGGCCCCCGGCCTGACCCTCCCCGCCGGAGCCCTCAACGGCATGAGGCGGGAGGCGCTGGAGAAGCTGACGGCGGCGCGGGGCGCGCCAAAGCCCTGGAGGATCGCCGAAAATCCCGTAAAAATCGAACCCCATACAGCTCCGGAGCGGCCGGAGCTGTGGGCGAGATTTGAAAAAATCTCTCAGATCCGGGGCGATTTTGACAGGATCCTGCTCCCCCTGTCGGAGGTTGAAAAACGGCCTCAGGTTGTGGAAAAATATGGGGATAAGTTGAGCGTAGAACTTCCTTCGCTGTTTTTCGACACCGAAAATGAAAACCTTGTGGAAAAACTGGCGGATTTGGGCATAAAAGACGTATTTTGTGAGAATCTGTACGCGCTGAAGGCGGCAAAGGCCGCCGGCCTCACGGCCCGGGGCGGCCCGGGGCTGAACGTCATGAATTCCCTGGCGCTCCGGGAGCTTGAGTCGCTGGGGCTGGCCTCGGCCACCGTGTCCTTTGAGCTGTCCATGAGCCGGATCGGGGCGTTGGGCGGGACGCTGCCAAGGGGGATCGTGGCCTACGGGTATCTGCCGCTGATGCGGTTCCGGGCCTGTCCCGTCCGGGGGAAAAACGGCTGCGGCGGCTGCCGGGGCGTGTCGAAGCTCACCGACCGGCGGGGGGTGGAGTTCCCGGTGCTGTGCTCTCAGCGCCGGTACGGCACGCTGCTCAACTCCGTGCCCCTGCACATCGCGGAAAAGCCCCTGCCGAAGCTGGACTTCCTGCTCCTCCGGTTCACCCTGGAGACGCCGGAGGAGGTGGAGCGGGTGACCGGAGAGTACCGGGAACACCTGGCCTCGGACAGGCCCCGCACCGGCGGCCTTTACTACCGGCAGATCAGGTGAGGTCGGCGAAAAGCCCTGCGTGCTTCGCCCTTATTCCTCGACCCCAATATCAGGATGGGCCTCTATGCCGCCGCCGGCCCATACATACATATCCCCTTCCAGCTCGCAAAAGGCGTCGATGCCGTCTCTGGTATCCCAATTTATGTCCTTATAATTGCCTTGACCCGACCCGATGTATAGACACCACGCCCCGCTTTCCGCGAGAGCGACGATCTGCCCGGCGGTCAAGCGATAATAGTATCTGCCGGCGGTGTCAAAATCGTCGGAGATGTTGACTGCGACCGCGTCATCGGGATTGATAGTCATATTCAGGTTTTCGTTTGCGCGGCTCAGAGTCTGCTCAAGCGTTGTTCCCTCAGGAATACGGATGAGGACGGAATATTGGAAGCTTGCATCGTCCGTGATGCTCATTTTCAAAGCCAGGGCGGAGCCGATGTTTTTATGAAACCCCTCCGGCCGGTGCATATCCCCCGCGAATTCCCCGGGACCGCCCCGGGAGAGACCTGTTATAAAAATTGTATTTTCAGATCCATGGGAAACAGCGGGATCGCCAGAAAGAGGGCCGGGGCCTCCGACAATAAAATCCTGGCTGTCGGGCAGATTGATGACGGAAGCCGCGATTTTAATGACCTCCTCCAGCGCCAGGCGCCGGGCCTCGATCTCGTATTCCACCCCGTTCAGGGCAAAAAAGGCCGTGTAGATGTCGTAGGCGTCCGGATCGTTGTGGCCGTGTTGCACGGAAAAGTGGCTCAGGGTGACGCTCACACCGCCAAAGTCGGTGGTACGCGCGTTGTCCACCGGGAGTAGGGCGCAGAGGAAGTCTCCCCCCCGGGAAGCCCGTACGGTAAAGCCGGCGGGGGCGTCCGGGCCGTCGTCCGATCTCGGCGTTCCGTCCTCTCCAAAGGCCGTCCAGAAGCCCCGCCGCGCCTGATCCAGCACGATCTCGCCGGTGGCTCTCGCCCGCCATATTTCGGCGAAGGCGCCCTGGCCGCCTCCGGTGAGGCCCTCCGGGATATAGGCCGGCGCCAGTGTCCAGCCGTAGTAGGCCGCCACATCCTCCTGCCCCCAGAACTCGAAGGAATAGTTTTCCGGGTCTAAACACAGCATAGCCTCACCGGCTGACAGCCCCTCTGACTCGTTGACCGCCACGCCGTCCCAGTTGACGGCGACGGTCGGGGCGTCCGGGGGCTCGAGCGGGGCAATGCCGGGCCGATCGTCCCCATTGGGCTGAACCGGGGGGATGTCCGTGGAAGGAGCTCCGGTTGGCTCCGTGCCGCGGTCGATTGTCTCGGTGGGATTTGAAAAAGGCGTACCGTCCGGTTCCCAGGGGTGAAGGGCCGCCGTGACGCTGACGGCGGCAAGGCAGAGGCAAGCGGCCAGTCCCGCCCATTTTCTCCAAACGGGGGCTTTTCTGGCCTGTTCCGCCTGGGCTTCCAGAACAAACCGATCGTCCAAATTGGAAATACTGTCGTAGAGCTTCTTTGTCTCTTTCATAGGGAATAGCCCTCCTTTTCAAGCGTTGATTTTAATGCCCGCCGAAGCCGGTACAGCCTCTTTGCCATCGCGGAGGCCGATATTCCCTCGTTCCTCGCAAGCGTGTTTACCGCCTCGCCGTTCCAATACCGGCGCACAAAGAGAATACGGTCATTCCTCCGCAGCGACGCAAGCCAGGTGTTGATGACTTCGGTCAATTCCTGCTCCTCCAGCTCCCGCTCCACGGTGACGGGGGACGGTACGCAGTCCTCTAACTCATTCAGGAGTTCTTCCACGCCGGCACAGCGTTTCTGCCGGTGGTTTTTCCGCCAGAGGTTATAGGCGCTGTTGCGGACGACCCGGCCCAGCCACGCGCCGAGATGATGGGGCGATTGCGGCGGTATGGCGTTCCAGGCACGCCAATAGGCGTCGTTGACGCACTCCTGCGCGTCCTCGCGGTTGGACAGTATGTTCATCGCGAGGTCGTGGCAAAACGCGCCGTACTTCGCCGCTGTCTCCGCAATCGCCCGTTCATCCCGCCGGAAAAACAGGCTGATGATCTCCAAGTCCTCCATGCCGGTCCCCCCTTCCCGATTCATTTTGAAGGCCCTCACCAATAAAGACAACATTGCGGGGAAGATGTTCCCTGGGTTTTTAAAAAATACAGCCTTCGCCGTGATTTCCGGCTGTCTTTCGGTTGACACGGCCCCGGCGGATTTGGTATACTCGGGAAAAACAGGTGAAAAGAGTGATCTTATGTACGTCCCCTCCGATTCCCGTTACGACGCCATGCCCTGCAACCGGGCCGGCGCCAGCGGTCTGAAGCTGCCGGCCATCTCCCTGGGCCTGTGGCATAACTTCGGCGACACCGCGTCCTACGACGCCATGCGTCAGCTTATCTTCACCGCCTTCGACTGCGGTATCACCCACTTCGATCTGGCCAACAACTACGGCCCCCGGCCGGGGAGCGCCGAGGGGAACCTGGGCCGGATCCTCCGGGAGGAGCTGGGCGGATACCGGGACGAGCTGATCGTCACCACCAAGGCCGGCTACGACATGTGGCCCGGTCCCTACGGCAACGGCGGCAGCCGGAAATATCTGCTGGCCAGCCTGGATCAGAGCCTCCGGCGCCTGGGGCTGGACTATGTGGACATCTTCTACCACCACCGGCCCGACCCGGAGACGCCGCTGGAGGAGACGATGGGCACCCTGGCCCAGGCCGTCCGATCCGGGAAGGCGCTGTACGCGGGTCTGAGCAACTACGACGGGGAGCGCATGGAGCGGGCGGCGGCGATTTTAGAGGCAATGGGCGTCCCCTTCGTCATCAACCAGAACCGGTACTCCATTTTCAACCGCACCATCGAGCAAAACGGTCTGAAGGACGCCTCCGCCCGCCTGGGCAAGGGCATCGTGGCCTTCTGCCCCCTGGAGCAGGGCCTGCTCACCGACCGGTATTTAAAGGGCATCCCCGCCGACAGCCGCATCCGCACCGACGGGCGCTTTTTGAAGGAGAACGCGCTGACGGAGGAGAAGCTTGGGCGGATCCGCGCCCTCAACGACATCGCCGCCCGCCGGGGCCAGACCCTGGCGCAGATGTCCCTGGCCTGGATCCTGCGGGACGGCGTGGTCACCACCGTCCTCACCGGCGCGTCCCGGCCCCAGCAGATCCTGGACAACGTCAAGGCCGCCGAAAATACGGCCTTCACCGCCGAAGAGCTGGCCGAGATCGACGCCGTCAGCCTCTGAATACGGCCCGGGCCGCCGGCCCATCGTATTTCCACAAATCTCCCGTTAAACGCCGTAGGGGCCGCCTGCGTCGTCGCGGAACCGGCGATGGCTCGCCCTGCAAGTGTTCGGGCTCACTCGCCAGGTTCGCTCCTCCTTTCCCCATCGAGCAACAGCCCGATGGGGCCCCAATGCGGCCCGTACGGCGTAAAACGATAAGCTTCCGGGAATTTGAAGAAACAGGAATACGATGGTACGGCGTGTGGGCCGATGTGGGCGGCTGCACGTACAGGTTTTCGTTCGGGCGTTCCCCGGGGGAGTCCAGAGGGGGGGTCGCAACCCCCTCTGGTCGGTTCAAGGGGGAGTCCAGAGGGGGGCAGGGCTCCCATCGGGCCGTTGCCCGATGGGGAGAGGAGGAGCGAAGCCTGCGTCTGAGGGCGAATACTTGCAGCCCGAGGTTAAGCGGCTTCCGCGACGACGTGGAAATCCCCCCTCTGGTTGTTTTTCTCCTCTTTCTTGCTTTCTCCTCTTTTGTCAACGCAAAAGAGGAGAAAGCAAGTTCCCGTCCGCCTGTTAAGGCGGACACCTTATTCCCTCTTGACACCGCCCCTTTATTGTGCTAAACTACCTTTAACCGATACAGGTCGGCGCACGCCCGCATAAGCGGGAGGGACATCTCGCGTATTTCCCGTAAAGCGCAACACTGGCAATACAAGCTGCCGGCTCGCCCGCACAAGGGTCAGCCGGCGCTTTTTATCGGGATCAAGGAAAAGATAGGAGCGGCTTGAAATGACGGTGCTTGTGATAGACGGACAGGGCGGAAAGCTTGGCAGAACGCTGGTGGAGGCCATCAAAAAAGCCTTCCCGGACGTTTTCGTGTGGGCCGTGGGCACCAACTCCCAGGCCTCCGGGGCCATGCTCCGGGGCGGGGCGGACCGGGTCGCCACAGGCGAAAACCCGGTGCTCGCAGCCTGCCGCAGGGCGGACATCATCACCGGCCCCATCGGCATCGCTATGGCCGACGCGCTCATGGGCGAGATCTCCCCGGCTATGGCCAACGCCGTGGCTCAAAGTCCGGCCCAGCGGGTGCTGATCCCCATGAATCTGTGCGATACCTACGTGGCCGGCGTGGCCGGCGGCTCGGGACAGATCCTGGAGGACGCCGTCGCCCGCCTGGGCACTTTACTGTCCGACAGGAGGAATTGACATGTCCACCCGACCCCCCGTAAAAGAAAAGCCCGCCAGCTCCCTGTTTGTCCGCCGGCTGGTGTTCTCCGCCATGTTTCTGGCCCTGTGCATGGTGCTGCCGTACCTGACCGGCCAGATCCCGGAGATCGGCGCGGCCCTCAGCCCCATGCACATCCCCGTGTTCCTGTGCGGCTTCGTCTGCGGCTGGCCCTGGGCCCTGGCCGTGGGCGCCATCGCGCCGCTCTTAAAGCACTTCGCCCTGGGCCCCATGCCCCCGCTTCTCACCGCCGTGGCCATGACCTTCGAGCTGGCCGCCTACGGCGCCGTCTCGGGCCTACTGTATAAGCTCCTGCCCCGGAAGAAGTGGGCCATCTACGTCTCCCTAATCGTCGCCATGGTGGCCGGCCGCCTTGTCTGGGGCTGTGCCCGGTTCGTCATCGCCGGCCTCCAGCACACCTCCTTCCCCCTCTCCGCCTTCTGGGCGGGGGCCGTGGCCGACGCCGTCCCCGGCATCCTCCTGCACATCGTCCTGATCCCCGTGCTGGTGATGGCCATGGAAAAGGCCCGTCTGACGTTAAAGGATTGACCTTGCCTATTCTTCTCCCGCCCCGCTCCGCCCGCCGGCCTTTCCGCCGCGGGCGGTTTTCCTTTTTAGTAAAGTGTCAAGAAAACCCGCCGGCGCGGCCCCAGATTCGGCCCTCTGCCAATTGACTTCCCCCCTTGCCTGTGATAAAGTTTATTGTGAGTTTGTTTAACTAAAACGTTGAAGCGAGGGAGATCCCATGAAATTGAGGCCCACCCTATCCGAGTTCAGGGAGCTGGCGAAAAGCGGCGAATACCGGGTCGCGCCGGTTTCGGCGGAGTTCATGAGCGACGCGATCACGCCCATCGAGGCCCTGCGCCGCTTCCGGGACAGGCCGTGCTTTCTGCTGGAATCGGCCCAGGCCCAGGAGCGCTGGGGCCGCTTCACCTTCATCGGCATCGACCCGGAGCTGTGCGTCACCGCCCGGGACGGGGTGGTGCTGACGGAGCGGGACGGCAAGACCGTCTCCCGGGACGCCGATCCCCGGGCCGTTCTGCGTCAGCTCCTCCGGGAGCGCCGCGCCCCGCGTCTTGCCTATCTGCCGCCCTTCACCGGGGGGTTGGTGGGCTATTTCGGCTACGACTACATCCAGTACGCCGAGCCCACGCTTCATCTGAAGGCGAAGGACACCGAGGGCTTTCAGGATCTGGATCTGATGCTTTTCAACAAGGTCATTGCCTTTGACAACTTTCGCCAGAAGCTGACCGTCCTGGTGACCGTCCCCCTGGACGCCCCGGAGGCCGGCTACGCCAGGGCGGAGCGGGAGATCGCCGCCATCGCCGCCGCTTTGCGGGGGTCCGTGGGCCCGGAGCCGCCCGCCGGCCGCATGACCGGTGAGATCCGCACCCTCTTTGACGAGCCGCGCTTCTGCTCCATGGTGGAGCGGGCCAAGGAGCACATCTACGAGGGCGACATCTTCCAGGTGGTGCTGTCCAACCGCCTGGAGGCGGATTTTGAGGGCAGTCTCTTCGACGCCTACCGGGTCCTGCGCACCCTCAACCCCTCCCCCTACATGTTCTACTTCTCCGGCAGCGAGCTGGAGATCGCCGGGGCCTCCCCGGAGACGCTGGTGAAGCTGGAGGACGGCGTTCTCCACACCTTCCCCCTGGCCGGGACGCGCCCCCGGGGCGCCACGGACGAGGAGGATAAGCGTCTGGAGGCGGAGCTTCTGGCGGACGAGAAGGAGCGGGCCGAGCACAACATGCTGGTGGACTTAGGGCGCAACGACATTGGAAAGATCTCCGAATTCGGCTCCGTGGAGGTGGAGCAGTACATGGGCATCCACCGTTTCTCCCACGTGATGCACATCGGCTCCACCGTCCGGGGCCGGATACGGCCCGACCGCGACGCCCTGGACGCCGTGGAGGCCATTCTCCCCGCCGGCACCCTGTCCGGCGCGCCCAAGCTCCGGGCGTGTCAGATCATCGACCAGCTGGAGGACTGCCGCCGGGGCATCTACGGCGGGGCCATCGGCTACATCGACCTTGCCGGCAACCTGGACACCTGCATCGCCATCCGCATCGCCTACAAGCGGGAGGGCAAGGTCTACGTCCGCTCCGGGGCCGGCATCGTGGCCGACTCCGTGCCGGAAAACGAGTACCGGGAGTGTGTCAACAAGGCCAAGGCCGTGGTGCGCGCCCTGGAGATCGCCCAGGAGGGGATAGAATGACGCTTCTCATCGACAACTACGACAGCTTCTCCTACAACCTCTACCAGTATGTGGGGGAGCTGGATCCGGATATCCGGGTCGTCCGCAACGACGCCATGACGGTGGAGGAGATCGCCGCGCTGCGCCCCGCCCACCTTATCCTCTCCCCCGGCCCCGGCTACCCCAGGGACGCCGGTATCTGCGTGGAGGCGGCGAAAACCCTGGGCAAAACCGTCCCCACCCTGGGCGTCTGCCTGGGCCATCAGGCCATCTGCGAGGCCTACGGGGCCACGGTGGGCCACGCCAGGCGCCTCATGCACGGCAAGCAGTCGGAGGTGACGCTGGATCCCGCCTGCCCCCTGTTCCGGGGCCTGCCCGGGCGGATCCAGGTGGCCCGTTACCACTCCCTGGCCGCCCTGCCGGAGACGATGCCCGCCTGTCTGAAGGTCACCGCCCGCACCGGCGATGGGGAGATCATGGCGGTACAGCACACCGAATACCCCATCTACGGCGTCCAGTTCCACCCGGAATCCATCCTGACGCCGGAGGGGAAGGCCATTTTGAAGAATTTTTTATCTCTGTAAGGAGTGTGGATCATGATCAAGGAAGCCATCGTTAAAATCGTCAACAAGCAGGATCTCACCTATGACGAGGCCTATGCCGTCATGAACGAGATCATGAGCGGCGAGACGAGCCAGACCCAGAACGCGGCGTTTCTGGCGGCCCTGTCCACCAAGAGCGCCAAGGCCGAGACATCGGACGAGATCGCCGGCTGTGCCGCCGCCATGCGCGACCACGCCATGAAGTTCACCACCGATCTGCCCATCTTCGAGATCGTGGGCACCGGCGGGGACGGGGCCGGCAGCTTCAACATCTCCACCACCAGCGCCCTGGTGGCCGCCGCCGGCGGCATGAAGGTGGCCAAGCACGGCAACCGGGCCGCCTCCTCCAAGTGCGGCACCGCCGACTGCCTGGAGGCCCTGGGCGTCAACATCGACCAGAGCCCGGAAAAATGCGCGGAGCTTCTGAAGGAGGCCGGCATGTGCTTCTTCTTCGCCCAGAAGTACCACACCAGCATGAAATATGTGGGCGCTATCCGCCGGGAGCTGGGCTTCCGCACGGTGTTCAACATCTTAGGGCCCCTCACCAACCCCGGCAGTCCCAAGATGCAGCTGCTGGGCGTCTACGACGAATACCTGGTGGAGCCCCTGGCCCAGGTTCTGATCAGCCTGGGCGTGGAGCGGGGCATGGTGGTCTACGGCCAGGACAAGCTGGACGAGATCTCCGCCTCCGCCCCCACCCGCGTCTGCGAGTTCAAGGACGGCTGGTTCAAATCCTACACCGTGGCCCCAGAGGACTTCGGCCTGACCCGGTGCCAAAAATCCGACCTGGTGGGCGGCACCCCGGCGGAGAACGCCGCCATCACCCGGGCCATTCTGGCCGGGGAGCGGGGCCCCAAGCGGGACGCTGTCCTGCTGAACGCCGGCGCGGCCCTCTATATCGGCGGCAAGGCGTCCAGCTGGCGGGAGGGCCTTGCCCTGGCCGCCTCCCTCATCGACACCGGCGCGGCCGCCGGGACGTTGGAGAAGCTCATCGAAGTCTCCAACCGCGCGGACGCCTGACATGACCATCTTAGACAAACTGGCCGCCCACGCCCGGGAGCGCGTGGAGGCGGACAGCGCGGAAAACTGCCTGGACGTGATGCGGGAGCTTGCCGCCCAGGGGGGACGGGGAAACGGCGCGGCCTTCGAGGCCGCCCTCCGGAAGCCGGGCCTGAGCTTCATCTGCGAGGTGAAGCGGGCCTCCCCCTCCAAGGGGCTCATCGCCCCGGATTTCCCCTATCTGGACATCGCCCGGGCCTATGAGGCCGCCGGGGCCGACGCGGTGAGCTGTCTCACCGAGCCCAAGTGGTTTTTGGGCTCCGATCAGATCTTCCGGGACATCCGCGCCGCCGTCAAAACGCCCATGCTCCGCAAGGACTTCACCGTAGACGCCTACCAGCTCTACCAGGCCAAGGTCATGGGGGCCGACGCGGTGCTGCTGATCTGCGCCATTCTGGACACGAAAACCATCGCAAATTATTTACAGATCTGCTCCTCTCTGGGCCTGGCCGCCCTGGTGGAGGCCCACGACGGGGCGGAGATCCGCTCCGCCGTCAGCGCCGGGGCAAAAATCATCGGCGTCAACAACAGAAATCTCAAGGACTTCTCCGTGGACTTCGAAAACGCCGCCCGCCTCCGGGATCTGATCCCGCCCGGGTGTCTCTACGTGGCCGAGAGCGGCGTCAGAACCCCGGCGGACGCCGCCGCCCTGGGGGCCATGGGCGCGGACGCGGCCCTGGTGGGCGAAGCCCTGATGCGGGCCCGGGACAAGGGGAAGCTCTTATCGCAGCTGCGGGAGGCCGCCCAATGACAAAAATCAAGATCTGCGGCCTCTATAGGCCCCAGGACATCCAATACGCGAACGAGGCGAAGCCCGATTTTGCCGGCTTTGTCATCGACTTTCCCAAAAGTCACCGGAGCGTCACGCCCCGTCACGCCCACGAGCTGCGCCAGCGGCTCTCCCGGGAGATCGCCCCGGTGGGCGTTTTCGTGGACAGCTCCGTGGACACGGTGGCCGACCTCTTCTTCTCCGGGGTCATCCGAATCGCCCAGCTCCACGGCGGCGAGGACGAGGACTACATCGCCGCCCTCCGGCGGGCCGCCCCGGGCCTTACGGTCTGGAGGGCCTTTCGGATCGGCGGCCCCGCCGACATCGCCGCGGCGGAGAAGTCCTCCGCGGATCTGGTGCTTCTGGACAACGGCCAGGGCACCGGCGAGGCCTTTGACTGGTCGCTCCTCCGGTCCGTCCGCCGGGACTACGTCCTGGCCGGCGGCATGACCCCCGAAAATATCCCCGCCGCCGTGGCGGCCCTGCACCCCTGGTGCGTGGACATCTCCTCCGGCGTGGAGACAGACCGGATCAAGGACAGATCCAAAATCCTGGCGGCCGTGGCGGCCGCGCGAAAGGACGGAGACATATGACAAACGGACGCTTCGGCATCCACGGCGGCCAGTACATCCCCGAGACGCTGATGAACGCCGTCATCGAGCTGGAGGAGGCGTATAACCGCTTCAAGGACGACCCGGACTTCAACCGGGAGCTGACGACGCTCTTCAACGAGTACGCGGGCCGGCCCTCCCGGCTCTACTACGCCGAAAAAATGACAAAGGATCTGGGCGGGGCGAAGATCTACTTAAAACGGGAGGATCTGAACCACACCGGCGCCCACAAGATCAACAATGTGCTGGGCCAGGCGCTTCTGGCCAAGAAAATGGGCAAGACCCGGCTCATCGCCGAGACGGGCGCGGGCCAGCACGGCGTGGCCACCGCCACGGCGGCGGCGCTTTTCGGCATGGAGTGCGTGGTCTTCATGGGCGAGGAGGACACCCGCCGTCAGGCGCTGAACGTCTACCGCATGAGGCTGTTGGGCGCCGACGTGATCCCCGTCACCACCGGCACCGCCACCCTGAAGGACGCCGTCTCCGAGGCCATGCGGGAGTGGACCCGCCGGGTCGCCGACACCCACTACTGCTTAGGCTCCGTCATGGGCCCCCACCCCTTCCCCACCATCGTCCGGGACTTTCAGGCGGTGATCTCCAAGGAGATCAAGGCCCAGCTCCTGGAGCGCGAGGGCCGTCTCCCCGACGCCGTCCTGGCCTGTGTGGGCGGCGGCAGCAACGCTATCGGCTCTTTCTACCATTTCATCAACGATCCCACCGTCCGGCTCATCGGCTGTGAGGCCGCCGGCCGCGGCGTGGACACCTTTGAGACGGCGGCCACCGTGGCCACGGGGAAGTTAGGCATCTTCCACGGCATGAAGTCCTACTTCTGCCAGGACAAATACGGCCAGATCGCGCCGGTGTACTCCATCTCCGCCGGCCTTGACTACCCCGGTATCGGCCCGGAGCACGCCTGGCTCCACGACACGGGCCGCGCGGAGTATGTGCCCGTCACCGACGACGAGGCCGTGGAGGCCTTTGAGTATCTGGCCCGTACCGAGGGCATCATCCCCGCCATCGAATCGGCCCACGCCGTGGCCTACGCCCGGAAGCTGGCCCCCACCATGGATCGGGACAAGCTCCTGGTCATCACCGTCTCCGGCCGGGGCGACAAGGACTGCGCCGCCATCGCCCGGTACAGAGGGGAGGATCTTCATGAGTAACATCCACAGCGCCTTTGAAAAGGGCAAGGCCTTTATCCCCTTTTTGACCTGCGGCGACCCGGATCTGGAGACCACCGCAGCTTGTGTCCGGGCGTGCGTGAAAAACGGCGCCACCCTCATCGAGCTGGGCATCCCCTTCTCCGACCCTACCGCCGAGGGGCCTGTGATTCAGGGCGCGTCCCTCCGGGCGCTCCGGGGCGGCGTCACCACCGACAAAATCTTTGACCTGGTGCGGGAGCTGCGCCGGGACGTGACGATCCCCCTGGTCTTTATGACCTACGCCAACGTGATCTTCTCCTACGGCGCGGAGAAATTCATCTCCACCTGCCAGAGGATCGGCATCGACGGCCTGATCCTCCCGGATATCCCCTATGAGGAGAAGGGGGAGTTCTCCGCCCTGTGCGAAAAATACGGCGTGGATCTCATCTCCATGATCGCCCCCACCTCGGAAAACCGGGTGGCCATGATTGCCCGGGAGGCCCGGGGCTTCATCTACCTCGTCTCCAGCCTGGGCGTCACCGGCGTCCGGCAGGAGATCACCACCGACGTGGGCGCTATCGTCCGAGTCATCCGGGAGAATTCCCGCCTGCCCGTGGCCGTGGGCTTCGGCATCTCCACCCCGGAGCAGGCCCATAAAATGGCCGCCCTCTCCGACGGGGCCATCGTGGGCTCCGCCATCGTGCGGCTCATCGAGAGCTATAAGCAGGACGCCCCCCGGTACGTGGGCGAGTACGTCCACAGCATGACCGAAACCCTGAATTGAAAAAGAACCCCGATCCCATCAGGAACGTTCCGGCGAACCCCCCTCGCCGGAACGTTTTCTATTCGTTATAGGCGGAGGTATAGATGCATGTTAGTAAAAGCCGCAAAAGAAGATATTGAGCGGTATATGGATTTTGCTTACTCGCTGGCAATGGATCAGACAAAATCCGGCTGCCCTCTCTGGTCAGACGGTGTTTCCACAAAAGGGGAATTTGTGGATCGTGTTTGGAGAAGCTATGCGCGTGAAGATCGGGACATCCTTCTTTTCCTTGTGGACGGAGTGATGGAGGGGTGGATCCAGTTCTTCTATATCAGGGAGGACCGGTATCTCCAAACAGACGGATTTCTGATCAACAGCCACACGGAGCAGGCGTTGACGGAGTTTCTGGAATACGCCCACGCGCGTTTTGCGGGATATGACCTGTATTTAGGCTTTCCGAAACGAAATACCGGCGCGATCTCCGCCCTGCAAAAAAGAAACTGCAGATTGATTCAGGAATCCTATCACGATATTTATATTTTTGACGGTGCTGACATACACGCCGAAACGGACGGAATCGTAAGGGTCACCGAAAGCAATTTTGCAGAATTTCGCAAAATACATCGACCCGACCCCGAGACATATTGGAGCACAGAACGTATTTTTCAGGCGCTTGACGAGTGGCTGATATATCTGCTGGTTCGAGATAATACGGTTGCGGGATACGTCTGTGCGAGAAACGGCGAGATTTTCAGCTTAGGCTATCGGGATGATAAATTTGATAAAACCGCTTATAAGGCTTTAGTCAAAATCATACTGAGAGATTTACAGGCGGCGGGGTACAAGCATATGAGTTTTTTTAACGACGAGGAAAGCCAGCCTGCCGCGCTGGAGCTTGGTTTTACATGCGTCAGTGAATATGTTTTATATCTTAAAAGCGTATAGATTCAGTTTTCAGGCTTGTCGGTAAGCTGAAAACCCTTTAGAACTAAGGGGCGCACTTCTATACATTGCATGTATCGTGCGTTTGGAAGGCTCTCCGACAGCGGAAAGCCAAAACCCGCGGCCATGGAAAACGGGCGAAATTCTCAATAGTTCGCCCGTTTTTCCTTTACAAAAACGGGTATGTCCTGTAGAATCGAAGGTACAGAACGTTCACTTGTACAGTTGTGAGGATAACCCATGGACTTTATTGATCTCTCCGGCCTCTGGGCCTGTGAAATCCCCGGGCAGAGGGGCCAGATTCGCCTCCCCGGCACCCTAGACGAGGCCGGCATCGGCTTCCCCGACGCCGTCCGGGAGCCCTGGCACCCGGACGAGCAGGTCAACGCCGCCCTCACGGGCGCGGAGGTCGTCGCCACCCGGTTTACCCGGCGGGCGGCCTACGAGGGCCCCGCCGTCCTCACCCGCCGGGTAAAGACAAGCCTCCCGGCGGGGAAACGGGCCTTTTTTGTCTGCGGCCGGGCCCGGGCGCTGAAGCTCTATGTCAACGGCGTCCCGGCCCCGGAGACCGATCCCCCCACTCTCTCCACCCCCCGGCGCTTTGAGGTGACGGATCTGCTCACCGGGGACGACGAATTTCGGCTCCTCTCGGACAATTCCTACCCCGGCTGGCCCCGGCGCGCCCTCCTGGCCTCCTCCGCCGCCACCGACGAGACGCAGACCAACTGGAACGGCGTCCTGGGCCGCGTGGGCCTTGTCCTCCACGACAGCGCCTTTCTCTCCTCCCTGCGGGTCTACCCCCGGGGGGACGCGCTGGAGCTCCGCTGGGAGGTGGACGGGGAGACGGACGCGCCGGTGCGCTTCACCTGCGACGCTCTGGAAGCGCCGGCCACGGTGGACAGCGCCGCGGGCACCTGCCTCCTGCCGCTGGGCCGGGATGTGCGCCTCTGGGACGAGGGGGAGGGGAACCTCTACGCCCTCAACGCCGCCCTGAGCGCGGAGAGCGTCAGCGTCCGCTTCGGCGTCCGCTCCTTCACCGCCCTGGAGGGGATGTTCGCCCTCAACGGCCGGAAGCTCTTTCTCCGGAGCGAGGCCAACTGCGCCGTCTTCCCCGAGACGGGCTATGAGCCCATGGACGCCGCCGGCTGGCGGAAAATATTGCGAACCTACAGCGCCTACGGCGTCAACCACCTGCGCTTCCACTCCCACTGCCCCCCGGAGGCCGCCTTTGAGGCCGCCGACGAGCTGGGCCTGCTCCTCCAGCCGGAGCTGTCCCACTGGGATCCCCGGGACGCCTTCGGAGACGAGACCGCCCGCGCCTACTACCGGACGGAGCTTTGCGCCATTTTGAAAACCTACGCCAACCATCCCTCCTTCGTGATGCTCTCCCTGGGCAATGAGCTCCAGGCCAAAGCCGCCGGCCGCGCCTTTATGGAGGAGCTTCTGGCCCTGGCCCACGCCCTGGACGACACCCGCCTCTACGCCCCCGGCTCCAACAACGACTACGGCCGGCGGAAAACCGCCGCCGGGGCGGATTACTACACCTCCTGCGCTTACCTGGGCCGCCCGCTCCGGGCCGCCAACGCCGGCATGACCGGCTGGCTCAACGAGGGCAAGCCCCTGGATACGGACTACACGGAGGCGATGCGCGCCCTCCGCGCCGATTTCTCCGGCCCCGTGATGTCCTTCGAGGTGGGGCAGTATGAGATCCTGCCGGATTTTGCGGAGCTGGACGCCTTTCGCGGCGTCACGGATCCGGCCAATCTGCGGCTGATCCGGGATCGGGTGGAGCGCCGGGGCCTCCTGCCCCGGTGGAGGGACTACGTGGCCGCCTCCGGGGAGCTCTCCCGGCTGTGCTACCGGGCGGAGGCGGAGGCCGCCCTGGCCACCCCAGGCCTTGGAGGGATCGGCCTGCTGGGCCTCCAGGACTTCCCCGGCCAGGGCACGGCCCTGGTGGGGATGCTGAACGCGCACTTAGAGCCCAAGCCCTACGCCTTCGCCCGCCCGGAGCGGTTCCGGTCGTTTTTCACCGGCGTTCTGCCCCTGATCCGCCTGAAGACCCGCTGCTTCGCCGCCGGGGAGACCCTGACGGCCCGGTGTCTGATGGCCAATTACAGCAAAACGGCCCTGACGGGCGAGCCCCGCTGGCGCCTTACCGGCCCCGGCGTGGAGAGAGGCGGCGTTCTGCCCCCCGTGACGGCGGCCCCCGGCGGCCTTACAGAGCTGGGGACGCTGACGCTCCCCTGGACGGGCCTCCCCGCCCCCGCCGCCTACGCCCTGACCCTCACCCTGGCGGGAGCTGAAAACACCTATGAGCTCTGGCTCTACCCCGGCGAGCCGCCCCGCCGGCCCGACGGCGTTTACGAGTGTCCAGCGTTGGATGCGGCGGCCCTGGCGGTCTTGGACCGGGGCGGCGCGGTGCTCCTGGCACCGGATCTTGAGGAGAACACCCCGCCGGGGGCGGTCAAGGGGCAGTTCTCCACGGATTTCTGGTCTGTGGGCACCTTCCCCCAGCAGTCCGGGGCCATGGGCCTGCTGATCGATGAGCGGCACCCGGTTTTCAGGGGCTTCCCCACCGGGGCCCACACCGATTACCAGTGGCGCGCTCTCACCGGCGCTTACGCCCTCCGGGTCCCGGAGGGGACGGAGAGCATCGTCACGCTGATGGACTCCTACGCCTATCTCCGGGCGCTGTCCTGCCTCTTTGAGTGCCGGTGCTTGGCGGGGCGGCTCCTGGTCTGCACCCTGGGTCTTCACCGGGTGGACGCCCCCGAGGCCCGGGCGCTCCAAAGCGCCCTTTACGCCTATATGGCCTCCCCGGACTTCGCGCCCCGGCAGGTCATGGCCCCGGAGATCCTTCGGAAAATCGCGGAAGGAGTGATCTGACATGGATTGCCTTTTTGGGCGCTATACCCCCACGCCGCTCCTGCGGAACCATCTGCGCCTGGGCGGAGTGAACCCCCGGGGGGAGCGGATCGACGTCACCTCCCGGTACTTTGAGCGGGGCGGCGTGCCCTGGCTGCCGGTGATGGGCGAATACCACTTCGTCCGGGACAGCCGGGAAAACTGGCCCCGGGAGCTTAAAAAGATCCGCGCCGGCGGCGTCGGCATCGTCTCCACCTACCTCTTCTGGATCTACCATGAGGAGACGGAGGGGGTCTTTGACTTCACCGGCGACCGGGACATCCGGGCCTTTGTGGAGGCGTGCGCGGGGCAGGGTCTGGAGGTCTTCCTGCGCCTCGGCCCCTGGTGCCACGGGGAGGTGCGCAACGGCGGCCTGCCCGACTGGCTCCTCCAAAAGCCCTTCCGGGCCCGGGACAACAACCCCGGTTACATGGAGAAGGCCCGGAGCTGGTATCAGCACATCTACGACCAGGTGCGTGGCCTATTTTACCGGGACGGCGGACCCATCGTGGGCATCCAGATTGAAAACGAGCTGGTGGACGCCCCGGAGCACCTGCTGGCGCTGAAAAATCTGGCCCGGGAGACCGGCTTCGACGCGCCCCTCTGGACGGTCACCGGCTGGAACAGCCGCTTCGGGGCCAGGATCCCCGTGGACGAGTTCGTCCCCGTGTTCGGCGGCTACGCCGACGCCCCCTGGGCGCGGACGATAGAGGAGCTCCCCCTGTGCACCCACCACGCCTTCGATCCACAACGCAACGACTCCGCCGTAGGCACGGATCTCCTGGGCGGCACGGCCCCCGACGGCTGGGCTCTCCCCTACCACCGCTACCCCTTCGCCACCTGCGAGCTGGGCGGCGGCATCCAACCCACCCTCCACCGGCGGCCCGCCGTCAGCCCCATGGACGTGTACGCCATGAGCCTGGTGAAGCTGGGGTGCGGCAACAACCTGATGGGAACCTACATGTACCACGGCGGCGTCAACAAGACCGGCAGGACCACCCTCCAGGAGTCCACCGCCACCGGCTATCCCAACGACCTGCCCATCCTGGACTACGACTTTCAGGCCCCCCTCTCCGCCTACGGCGAGGAGCGGCCTCACTACGGGCTTCTGAACCTCCTGCACCTGTTCGTGCAGGATTTCGGGGCCGTCCTGGCCCCCATGGAGCACGTCCCGGCGGCGGAATTCGTGCCGGAGACGGACGGCACGCGCCTCAGGTACGCCATGCGCACCGACGGGCGGGGCGGCTTCGTCTTTGTGAACCACCACCAGCGCCATTTAAGGCTCCGGGACGTGGAAAACGCCGTGTTCCTGCCCCTGGACACCCGGTTCCCGCCCATCGATATCCGGGGCGACACCGCCTTTATCCTGCCCTTCGGGCTTACGCTGGGCGGCGAGACGCTCCAATGGGCCACGGCGCAGCTCCTGTGCCGGGAGGGGGACGTCTTTGTCTTCGCCGCCGTCCCCGGCATCCCGGCCCGCTACGCCTTTTCCGGCCGGGAGGTCGTCCCGGTTCCCGGGGAGAAAATTTCGGAATTTACCGTAGGGCAGATCACCGTCCGCACTCTCCCCTGGGAGCGCGCCCTGCGGCTCCGGCGGTCAGACGGCAAAACCTACTTTGACGACAGCCCCGCCCCGCCGGAGACGCCCTTCACCCTCACCCCCTGCGCCGCCCCCGACCCGCTGCCGCCCCACGCGGAGGAGCTGGCGCTGGCCGGCCCCCGGGAGACGGTCTGGAGCCGCTTGGAGGCGGCGGAGCCCCGGGGCTTTGTCACGCTGGATTTTCCCTTCGACATCGCCCAGCTCTATGTAGACGGCGCTCTGGCCGCCGACAAATTCTACGACACCCTCCCCTGGCGTCTCCCGGCCTCCCTGCTCTTCGGACACCGGTGCCTTCTGGCCCATACCGCCCCCCGGGAGGATGTGTACCTGGAGCCGTGAGCTTCGGTTACAGGCGTATTATACCACAAGTTGAAGTATTTGTCAAGTATATATTTATAATATTTTTAATTATTTCTGCTTTCAACAAAAAAGCCGGACGGGAGAAGCTCTCCGTCCGGCTTTTTGCAAAATTAATTTTTCTCAGGGCATCTGCTCGTAATTCTTGTAATTGAACAGGGTGGGCTTCACCTCCGGCGTCAGGGGCGCGAAGGTGTAGCCGCGCTCCCGCAGGGCGGCGATGAGCGCGGGCAGGGCCTCCACGGTGGTGGCGCGGGGCTTGGAGTCGTGCATCAGCACCACGCCCCGGGCCACGTTCCCGGCGCTGAGGATGTTGGCCACGATCTGCTCCGGGGCCAGCGGGGTCTTGGTGGCGTCCTGGGCGGACATGTTCCAGTCGCAGGGGACGAAGCCCCGGCGAAGCATCTCGGCGACGATGTCCTGATAGATGCCGTAGTCGTAGCTGTTGGTACTGCCGCCGGGGAACCGGAAGAAGGTGGGGGTGACGCCCGTCTCGTCCCGGATCAGCGTGAATACCTTGTACATATCCTCCAAAAACGCCTCCACGCTGGCGTAGATGGTCTTGTACTCGTGGGACCAGGAGTGCATCCCCACGGTGTGGCCGGCCTTCACCATGGCCCGCAGGGTGTCGGGGCTGGCCGCCCCGCTGCGCCCCACCACGAAGAAGGTGGCCTTGATGTTCTCCCGGGCCAAAATCTCCAGCACCCTGCCCGTCTGGACGGAGGGGCCGTCGTCGAAGGTCAGGTAGATGACCCGGGCGGGGGCCTGGGAGGCATCCAGGGGCTGGGGCGCGTAGAAATCCGGGTAGAGCTGCTGATACGCCGGCCCGTCGGGGTCAAACCGCGGCGTTTGGCTGAGCTCCTCAATTTTTGTCCGGGCCTCCTCCAGCTGAGCGGCCAGGGCTTCCCGCTCCTTATCAGCGCTGTCCAGGGCGCTCCGCGCC
Organism: uncultured Oscillospiraceae bacterium; assembly: GCA_947589545.1. Lineage (GTDB taxonomy): Bacteria > Bacillota > Clostridia > Oscillospirales > Oscillospiraceae > RUG626. Next base: position 34,744 of record CANQBA010000006.1, read on the forward strand.
GCCTCCAGCTCCGCCCCCTGGCCCTCCAGCCGGCTTTGGGCATCGGAGAGCTCCCCGGCCAGCCCGTCCCGCGCCGCTTCCGCGCTGTCTGCCTCCGCCCGCAGGCTGTCCGCCCTGGCGGTCATCTCCCCCAACGCCCTGTGCTCCCGGAGGGCGAAATACGCCGGCGCCCCCGCCAGCACGCAGGCCGCCAGCACCGCCGCCGCAACTTTCCACACATTTTTCATGTCTCTCCCTCTTTCTCTCTGTGGGATGTGATATTCATTCTACCACATGATTGTATCATCCATGCATCAGGAGGTCAAGGCAGAAAATATACACACGCAAAAACCGCCTGCCAGGAGGCAGACGGTTTTGCTGCATCTTACAGCGAATTTGCGCCCTCGGACTGGTCGTACCGGAGGACGCCCGCCAGGAAGGCCAGCGCCAGGCCCTGGCCCCAGCCCTGGATCCAGTCGCGGCTGATGTTCCGGTAGCCGTCCCGGTCCCGCATGACAGCGGTGCCGCCGGAGACGTTCATCACCCGTCCGTCCGGAGAGATGTTTTGGAGGATGCCGGGGATGGCCCGGTTGATGTACTTGATGTGCAGGGGGTTGCCCTTGCAGACCATGGCGGCGGCGATGCCGGCGGAGGCGGACACCTCCTCGTAGCTGTCCGGGTCGTCCAGGATGGTGCGCCAGAGGCCGTTTTCCGTCTGGCAGAGCTTCAGGGCCGCCAGCTGGTCGTTTAAAGAGCCGGTCACGTCCAGGAACTTGGGGTAGAGGTAGGCCTGGGGCAGGCGGGCGCCCACCTGGGACATGGTGTAGGCCGCCCAGGCGTTGGCCCGGCCCCAGTAGAAGCCGGACATGTGATCGCCCGTTAAGTTGTTGTACCCGTGGTAATAGAGGCCCGTGGCGGGGTCCTGCAAATATTTGATGTGCCAGTACCACTGGTTCAGGGCGTCGTCGATGAGCGCCTCGTCGCGGAGCTCCACCCCCACCCTCAGCATGAAGAAGGCCGCCATAAACAGCGTGTCGGCCCATGCCTGCTCAGGGAAATCGTTGTTGGCGGAGACGGTGTGCTGGAGGACGTGGTCGCCGAAGCGCAGAGCGGAATTTTTGAGGTAGTCGATCTTGCTCATGACCACGTCCAGGTACTTCTTCTCCCCGGTGTGCTGGTAGAGGCTGAGACAGCAATGGCCCATGGAGCAGGTATTTACCGTCCAGGTGGGCAGGCCGATCTCCAAAAATTCATCCACCCGGGCGCGCACGGCGTCCAGATATTCCCGCTTGCCGGTGGCCTCAAAGGCCTCGCAGATGCCGTAATAGGCCACGCCGCAGGGCCAGTCCCAGGTCATATCCATCCGCATGGTGCGCTCCACCACCGCGTCCATGGCCTTTAAGACCTGCTCTTTGTCAAAATCAAGCTTCATAATCACCCTCCTCAGTCAAGGCGGAACACCGGCTCCAGCTTGGGCTGCGCGCCGGTGACCGGATCCATCTCCAGTTCCAGGATATCCTTCATGTACTCGTTCCACCTGTCCACCACGGGGCTTTGGGCCTGGGTGCGCTCGGCAAACTCAATGCCCTTCTCGCACTCGTAGTAGCCGAAAAGCTCCTCGCCGTTGGCGAAGATGGTGTAATTGCAGATCCCGGCGGCCTTCAGCACCTCCACCATCTCCGGCCAGATCTCGTTGTGGCGGCGCACATACTCGGCCTTGCACCCGGCCTTGATGCGCCCCTTCCATGCCATACGCTCCATCAGCAAAAACCTCCTTTTGTATGATTCCGCCATACCCGGCGGGGAAATATGGTGTCCGCCCAAAGGGCGGACGGTGACTTGCTTTTCTCCTTTTGGGTTTCCAAAAGGAGAAAAGGCAACAAAAGAGGAAAAGAAACCAGAGGGAAGATTTCGATCTTCCCCCCCTCTGTACTCCCCCTTTTAAAAACGACCAGGGCCTGCGGGCCCTGGACCCGGGGGAGCGCTCGCGGGGGAGAGGGAGCGACGAATAAAATATCCCACGATTATAATCGCAACAGCGCGGGTCAAATACGGTGGGAATCTTTAACAATAGAGCTGTGAGCGGCAAAGCGGGTTAGGCGCAGAGGCCATTCGTTACAAGGACGCGCGGCGTACGTAATGCGCAGGGGATTCAGACACGCGGGCCGGCCGGGTGTCCGGCCCGTACGGATGGATTGTGCGTTGGGAGAAGATATAAGATATGGGGAAAACGTGGTGCGTTGAAATATCCCGTTGTCCGCACCCGCCTCCCCGCGGGCGATCCCCTGGGGTTCTCCACATCGGGGCCGCGGCCCCTGTGTGGCCGTTTTTACAAGGGGATTGTCAAGGGGGAAAATCGGAATCCCCCTTGACTCGTTTTTTCTCCTCTTTGTTTCTTTCTCCTCTTTTGTCTCGTCAAAAGAGGAGAAAGCAAGTCCCCTCCGCCCTGTAAGGGCGGAAACCTTACAGAACCTACCATTCCCCCATGGGACAATGTATATCCCTCTTCGCCGCGCGGATCTCCACAAAGCACCCGCACTGCATACAGGTGGCGTTGTTGAGATAGGGACAGCTGCGGCACCGCTCCAGCCGCGCCTCAAATTCCGCATCCGCCGTCCTGACGTCCTCCGGCAGCTCGGCCCGGTAGGCTTTGACGCTCTCGTAAAGCTCCTGTCCCTCCGCCAGCTCCCGCAGAAGGCACCGGCGGCACCGCGTATCACTCACGGGCGATCTCAAAGGCGGCCACACTGCAGGCGGGCAGGGTGGCGGTGAAGCGCCTGTCCTCCACCCGGATACCGGTCATGGTCACGGGCTTCACGGCGTCCGGCTTATCGAAGGTGTTGTGCGCGGCGGGCCTGCCCGTGAGAAGCGTGCCCGTGACGGCGGACTTGGCGGAGATAACGTCGGACAGCACCTCCAGAGGCGCCTCCTCCGTGTCGCTGAGGTTCGCCGCCGTCAGCAGGAGCTTCCCGTCCGCGCCCTCGCTGGCGGAGACGTGCAGATTGGGGACGCTCCAGTCGCCGCAGGTCAGAAGGCTGGTCTCGGCGTACGTCTCGATCTCCCTGGCCCCCTGGTGGCCCTTGTACATGTCAAATACGTGGTAGGTGGGCGTCAGGAGCATTTTCGGCCCCTCCGTCAGCACCATGGCTTGAAGGACGTTCACCGTCTGGGCGATGTTGGCCATCACCACCGTGTCGCAGTGGTTGTTGAAGATATTCAGGCTCACCGCCGCCACCAGGGCGTCCCGCATGGTGTTCTGCTGGTAGAGGAAGCCCGGATTCGTCCCCGGCTCCACGTCGAACCAGGTGCCCCACTCGTCCACCACCAGGCCCAGCTTCTTTTTGGGGCTGGCCTTGCGGAGGATGCGCCCGTGCTCGGCGACAAGCTCCTTCATGCGCAGGGCCTTCCGGAGGGTGGCGAAATACTCCTCCCGGGAAAACTCCGTGGCCGCCCCCTTGTGCTCCCACTCGTCGCCAGGGACGGTGTAGTAGTGGAGGCTCACCGCGTCGATCTGCCGCCCCGCGATCTCCGCCACCTTCCGGGTCCACTCGTAGTCGTCCACGTTGGCCCCGGAGGCGATCTTGAAGAGCTTATGCTCCTTGTCGTAGGCGCGCAGATAAGTGGAGTACTGCCGCGCCAGATCCGCGTACCGCTCGGGGCGCATGTTGCCGCCGCAGCCCCAGGCCTCGTTGCCGATGCCCCAGTATTTTACGTTAAAGGGCTCCTCCCGGCCGTTGGCGCGGCGCAGGTCGGCCATGGGGGATTTGCCCGGCATGTTGCAATATTCCACCCAGTCGGAAAACTCCTGGACGGTGCCGCTGCCCACGTTGCCGGAGAAATACGCCTCACACCCCAGCTGGCGGCACAGCTCCATGAACTCATGGGTGCCGAAGCGGTTGTCCTCGGTGACGCCGCCCCAGTTGGTGTTGACGATGGTCTTGCGCTCCGATACCGGCCCCACGCCGTCCCGCCAGTGGTAGGTGTCGGCAAAGCACCCGCCGGGCCAGCGCAGGACGGGGATATTCAGCTTTTTCAGGGCGCTCACCACGTCCCGCCGGAGGCCGTTTTCGTTGGGGATGGGGCTGTCCGGCCCCACCCACAGGCCCTCGTAGATGCACCGGCCCAGGTGCTCGGAAAAATGGCCGTAGATGTTGCGGTTGATGGTTCCGGCGGAACGGTTGGGATTTAAGATGATTCGCATACGGTGTACTGTCTCCTTCAGTTATTCTCTATAGCGATGCCGTAGGGCTCCAGACGGACGGCGCGCTCGCCGTTTTCGGTGGCGACGGCGGCCGTCAGGGGCCGGTCGGAATCGTTGATGACCACAAATTTCCCGGCGGCGGGGAACCAGGCGCACTCGGCCCGGGGGGAATCGGTGAGCCAGTTCTGCCGAAGGCCCCGGCCGGAGGCCCAGAGCATCAGATTGAGGAGCATCCTGGTGTTCTCCGCCGTCACCTGGAAGCTGCTGAGATAGACCCCGCAGCCCTTCCCCAGGGGGTGGGCGGTGATGGTGGGCAGGCCGTTTTCGGCGGCCAGCACCCGGGTGTCCGGATCGGTGAGGTAGAGGTGCTCCAGTCCCTTCACCCCCGCGCCCTCGGGCAGGAGGCCGGGAACCGTCTCCACGTCAAAGGTATACCGCCCGTGACAGACCCGCGCGCCGGTGTCCAGGTCGATGCCCAGCACGCTGCGGAGCTTGAAGGTGCCCCAGCCGCCGGGGGCCGCCGAGGGCTCGCCCACGCCCAGGAAGACGCCGCCCTCCGCCACCCATTTGGTGACGGCGGACACCAGCGCCGGGTCGTTCCAGACCTCCCCGCCGCTCCAGGCGGTGCCGGCGCGGCCGGCGTTGATGAGCACGTCCGTGCCCTCCAGCGCGCCGGAGGCCGCGTCCTCAAAGCTTAAGAATTTCACCTCCACCGGCAGGCCCGACAGGGCCTCGTCGATGTGGATCAGGTCGTGCATGTACGTCTCGTGGAAGTGGCCCGACAGCGTCCAGGGCCGCAGAGCGCCCCAGGCATGCACCACCGCCACCCGGAGGGGCAGGGATGCCGGCGCGCCGCTCTCGTGGAGCGCCCGGATGGCACGGAACTCGTCGGCCACCTCCGCGATGTAATCCACAAAATCCGGAAACCCCTCCAAAAGGTGTATGTACCCGCCCAGGCCGATGCGGTCGATCTTGGCCCGCAGAAGCGCCCGGCGCACGTTGACCCAGTACTGCCGGGCGTCCCGGGTGGGGTCGCCGCCCTCCATGAAGGTGGGCGCGCCGCCCAGGCCCACCGGGAACAGATAGGGGTGGAGCCGCAGCTCGTGGGTGCCCGCCGGGACGCCGGCGCACAGCCGCGCCTCGTAGCCGGAGAACACGCACTTGATGATGCCGTCAAAGCCGAACTCGGTGAAGTGGGGCCCGTAGGGCTCCACGCCCACCCAGCTGTCGTCGTAGAAGACATAGGCCTTCTTGCCGTAGCTGTGCACCAGCTCCACCAGCCTCCGGCCGAAGGAGGCCACGAACCGCTGGGTGAATTCCATGTAGTCCCGCTTGTGGGGCGTGGGCGGCATGTGGGTCACCTGCAGGTCGCCCCGGTTGATGAAGTCCTCGGCGGTGAGGGCGTAGCCGTATTCCTTTTCAAAATCCTCCAGGGCCTTCTCGCTGACGGTGAAATCGTAGCTGCCCCAATCGGTGAACAGCGTCCTGCACCGCTCCTGACTGCCCCAGATCCAGACGAAGTTGTAAAACATGCTGGTGAACCGCACCACCGTGGTGGCCGGGTGCTCCCGGCACCACCTGTCCAGATAGCTGTAGAGATACTCCTGGGCCACGGGGAGACGGGGGTCGATGGGCATCAGATGCTCGCTCTGCCAGGCGTTGGTCACATGGTTGTACATGTTGATCTCCTCCCACAGCCGGTACGCCAGGAAGCTGACGGTGTAGGCGTGGTAGGGCGCCGGGGCGGGCAGGATCACATTGCCGTTTTCATAGCTCCACCCCTCCCAGGGCACCTGGATCCCGGCGGTCCTGTCCCACACCTGCCAGTGCCGCAGGGAGGCGTCTGAGTCATTGACCTTGAATTGCTGGTCAAAGAATCCGGCCATCAGCCGGACGGTCAGCGGCCCCTCCCCGGCAAGCTCCGGCTCCGTGGACAGGAACGTCTGCTGAAGGCACTCCGGGTGCTCCCTTCCGAAGGCGTTGTGCTCGCGGATGATGCAGATGGTGGAGTAGACGCCGTACCCCGCGTCAAGGATCTCGTCGGACAGCTTGGTGCCGTCGCTGTCGCGCACCACGTCCGCCCCCCATCGCTGGGCCAGCTTCAGGGTCAACTTCTCGTACCCCGCCTCTCCCGGCATGGTGAATCCGCCTTTTGTGTGCTCCATAGTGAACGCTCCCTCCGCATGCAATATAGCAAAAATAATTTAAATTATTTTAAAATAATGCTTGACAAGTACTTCGCGATGTGGTATACTCCTTCATGTCACCGGCCAGGGCATGTCGGGGATGAGCCCGTAATCCACAAGCTTTTTTGTCTCCCCGGGCGATGAGTTGCCGTGGCGCTTCTCCGGCTCCGCCGGCGCCGTCAGGGGCGTCAGCGGCCCGCGGACGGGCCAGGCGGGGACGTCAAAGGCCGGGATCAGGCCCGCCTCCCGGAGCGCTCCGGCCACGAAGCCCGCCATCTTATGGGCGCCGAAGTCGTTGGGGTGGGCGTAGTCGCCGGGGTGATACCACTGCTTCGCACCGTCCATACCGGCTTTTTTCACCGCGTCCACGCTCTTGCCATGGAGATCCAGCACGGGAACAGCTTCACTTTGCCCGATCCGCTCCATTGCCAGGGCGTAGGCGGCCAAAAGGTCGTTATACTCCGTCTCGCTTTTCCAGGTGTTCCGGGCCAGGGAGGTGACCAGCACAGGCCGGACGCCCCTGGCGCGCAGCTCCCGGATATACCGCAGAAGGTTGTCCGTGTAGCCCGTTTCGGCGGCCAGGTGGGCGCGCTTTTGGTCGTTGTGGCCGAATTGGATCAGCGCCAGGTCGCCCTCCCGGATCTGGGGGAGCATCACGTCGTAGTGGCCCCGCTCCCGGAAGGTCTCAGTGGACAGCCCGGAGTGGGCGTGGTTGGAGACGGCAAAGGCTGTGCCCGTGTAGAGGGACAGCATCTGGCCCCAGCCGCAGTAGGCGGCGCCGGGGGCGTAGGGCGTCTCGGCGGGCTGATCGGTGACGGTGGAATCGCCCATGATGAAGATACAAGGCCCCTCAAAGGCGGAAATTTGGAGGGCCCGGAGTCCCGCGCCCAAAACGGTCAGATCGACGCTGACGTCCTCGGCGCGGCCCAGGTCGCCCACGGCCGCGTCCCCGCCGCCTACGGCGATGATGGGGGACACGTCGCACAGCACCTCCACCGTCCGGCTCTCCCCGGCCTCCAGCGCGCCCCGCCACACCAGGCGGCGGCGGGAGACGAAGACCAGCGCCTCCTCCGTGCCCGTCTGGGAGGAGAGGGTCACAGTCAGCCGGAACCGCCCCGGGCCGGTGTCGGCCTTGAACCAGAGGGGCAGGGCACGGCCCTGCAGATCCTCCGCCAGGGCGTCCGGCCCCGGCACGGCGTACACCGCGCCGTCCGCCCTATGGAGGGCGGTGAGCCTGGCGTTTTTGTACCACCAAGCGGGGGCAAAGCCGCTGTTGATCTCCGGAATCAGCAGGGCCGGGAAGGCGCTAAGCTCCCGATCCAGCACGAAGCCGAAGCCGCCGGGGGCGTAGCTTTTCAGGTCATTTCCGCCAAATTCCACGGAAAAAGGCACGTTTACCATGACTTTTCACCTCTATCCAGGCTCTTTGCAAAAGGGACGGGGGGCGCTCTAAAAGCTCACCAGCTGTCCTCCGGGGATCTCTGTTTTCACCCCGTCCACCTCCAGCCAGACGCTTTGGGCGTTGGGGTTATAGACCCTGTCCCCGGCGGCGGTGAAGCGGAGGCGTTTGGCGTCCTCCAGGTAGTCCACGATCTCAATGTTGGTGGCGTACCAGATGTCGTCCTTGCCCTCCATCATGGCGCAGAAGCTCTCCATCACGTCCCAGTTGCCGTAGGTGGTGAACTCGTAGCTGTGGCCCCAGACGTACATCATGTAGAGATACTGGGTCTTGTGCATGTCGATAAACTGCCGGCCCAGCTCCAGAAGCTTCCCGTTGTGGTGGCAGGTGCCCTTCCACTCCATAAAGTCCGTTGGCATCCCGAAGCCGCCGGTGGTGGGCACCACCCGGGCGTATTTGATGCCCAGGGCGGGCAGGAGGGCCATGATCTCCCTGGAGTAGGAGCCGTTGGGATAGGCCAGGCCCCGCACGGGCGCGCCTACGATGTCCTCCAGCTCCATCCGATCCTGCATCACCTGTCTTACCACCTGCTCCGGGGGGCACCGCTCGATGGTGGGGTGGGTGTAGGTGTGGCAGGCGATCTCGTGGCCGGCGTAGAGGGCGGCGTACTCCGCTGTGGGGATCCGCTCCGGGTCGAAAAACCGGCCGGAATTCAGGTTGAAGGTGCCCTTGATGCCGTGGGCGTTGAAGATCTCCACAAGTCTCCGGTCCTCTAAGCGCCCGTCGTCATAGCTCATGGTCAGAACCTTGTGCTTCCCCCCGGGGAAGCAGGTGTAGATGGTGCGAAGCGCGGGATTCAGCATATCCGTACCCCCTGTAATGATAGTTTCAGAAAGCTTTTTGTAAATTTCAGCCGCCGAAGGCCGCCCGCAGGAGCTCCAGGCGGGGATCCCGGTTGGCCTTCAGGAGATTGACGAAGATGGCGTCCACATGGGCCGCGCCGGCGGGGGTCAGATGCACCCCGTCGGGCTCGAAAAACTCCGCCGTGCGCCGCGCGCCCAGCTTCTCCAGGCTCAGGCGGCTGGCCTTGCGCATATCCAGCACCGGCACGTCCAGCCGCTCCGCCGTTTTCAGCATAGCGGTGGAATATTGGTTCAGCTCCGCCAGACACGCCTGGAGCCCCAGGTCGGTGATGGGCGTCACCAGCACCGGCGCGGCGCCGCGGTCCCGGGCCGCGCGGATGAATTTTTCCAGGTTGGCGGCGTACTCCTCCAGGGTGGTGTACCGCTCCGGGTGGGAGGGGTCGCAGTCGTTGTGGCCGAACTGGACGATCAGGTAGTCGCCCAGGGTGATATGCTTTTCGATGTCCTCCAGCCGCCCCTCGGCTATAAACTGCCGGGTGCTCCGGCCGCCCATGGCGCAGTTGTCGATGACGATCTCCGGCAGGGTGTATTGCCGCTCCTGGCCGAAGGGGCAGTCGGGGCGGCGGGCCTCCAGGGCCAGCTTCCCGCCCACGGCGGCGCGGCACAGGGTCTGGCCCCAGCCGGCAAGGCCGCCGTCCTCCGGGGTATAGCTCTGCATGGTGGAGTCCCCGGCCAGGTACACGGTGGGCCTAACCTGCATCCCCCGCAGTACGTCCTTAAAGGCCATATCCGAGGCGTAGTAGAAGCTGGGATAGACCGGCTGGTTGTAGCAGTTGTTCTGCCAGGCCACGCCGCAGCGGTACTGGGGGTCGTGCATCAGGGTGAACAGCTTGTGGGGCGCGTCGTCGGTGTTGGTGTAGATGCGGATGGCGGTGTTGTCCTTGTGGCGCAGCAAAATTTCCTCCCGCCAGTCGCCGAAGATGTCCGCCACCAGGCAGGGCGTAGCCTTGGTGTAGTGGTTGGTGCCGGTGCCCTCCGGCTCCAGCAGGATGCCCCGGCGGGGATCCACCACCCGGCCGATGGCCTCCCCCTTGGCCCCCTGGCCCAGGTAATCCGGGCCGTCGGTGAGTTGGGTGGTCATGTCCCCGGCCCAGAAGATGCGCATGTTGGTGCTGGGGGCGGGGATGTCCAGCTTGTTGCCCTTGCAGTCAAAGACATCGTTGACCCACACCTGCAGGCCCCGGACGCCGTCGGCGATATCGCCGATCATGCACCGGCCCAGGTCGCCCTCGTAATACTGGCCGAAATAGACCCTGCCCGTCTCCGCGTCCCGCAGGGCGTAGCCGTAGGGGGCATTTTTGCCCTCCTCGTAGACGTTGAAGATCTCCTTCCCCGGCCTGTCCGGGTCGATGTCCGCCACGTGCATAGCGTCGCCGTGGCCCAGCTTGGCGTCCCGGCCGTCGGGCAGCTTGCCCCGGGCGGAGTAGAGGAGTGTCCCGTCGTGGTCGATGACCGCCGCGCCGTAGATCAGCTCCATGTACCCGTCCCCGTCGATGTCGGCGGTGGAAACGGAGTGGTTGCCCTGTCCGGCCAGGCCCCCCATAGTGGGGGAGCTGCCGGCGCGCTGGGTGGTGGTGTAGTCAAAGGGGTTGGCCATGGGCATGAAGCCGGAATCGGCGGCCCAGACCTTGTGGAATTTGTTTTCAAAGAAATCGTAGGCGGCCACGTAGGCCCGGGTGTAGTAACCCCGGCACATTAAGAGGTACGGCCGCCGGCCGTCCAGATACCCCACGCCGGCCAGGAACCTGTCCACCCGGTTGCAGGGCTCGATCCGCGTCCAGGCGTAGTCGCCCCACATCAGACCGTCGTCCCCCCGGGCAGGCTCGTAGTGGATGGTGTCCAACTCACGGCCCGTGCCGTCGAACATGGTGAGATACTCAGGCCCCTCGTAGATGAAGCCCTCAAATTCGGAGAGCTTATTGTGGGGATCCCGGGCGGGGGCCCACTCGTCGATGAAGAAGTCCGCCAGGGCCCGGGCCTCCTCCCGTTTTAAGGGGTAGGGGTAGCGCCGGGGGATCCCCAGGCACTCCTCCACGGTTCGGGGCCAGTGGCCGGCCAGCACCTCCGGGTGCCGGGGCCAGGCCTCGAACATCTCCGCCACGTGGCGGCGGTAATCCTCGGCGGAGCAGACGTAATTGTCCTCATGGGACCAGCCGGCGTCGATATCCTCCGGGGGCATGGTGACGTAGTCCCGGCTCTTGACGCTCCCGTCCGGGGCGTAGCGGGTCATGACGGTGCCCGGCGCGGTCTTGACGGCCATCTCGGCCCTGCCGTCGCCGTTGAAATCGTACACCATGAACTGGGTGTAGTGGTTCCCGGCCCGGATGTTGGGCCCCATATCCAGCCGCCAGAGGCGCGTGCCGTCCAGGCGGAAGCAGTCCAGGATGCAGTGGCCGGTGTAGCCCCGGTGGCTCACGTCGTGGGCGTTGGAGGGGCTCCATTTCAGGACGAATTCGTACTCCCCGTCCCCGTCCATGTCCCCTACGCTCATATCCGAGCAGTGGTAGGTAAATGCCTGTCCCGCCGGGGTGACGCCGCCCTCCGGGATGGAGAGGGGGATGTCGATGTAATTTTGCGTCCAGGGCTTCACCCCCTTACAGGGGGGCTCCTCCACGCCGGCGCAGAGGGCGGCCACGGCGTAGGTGTCCTCCGCCGTGCCCCGCTCGTCCCGAAAGCTTGTGCGGTCGGTGACCACGGCCAGCTTTTCCCCGTTTTTATAGACGGCGAAATCGGCCCCGGCCAGGCCCGTCTCCGTCCAGCCGTTGACCTCGCTTCGCAAAAACCGCCAGCTCAGGAACACGCCGGCCCCGGTGGCCACGGCGATGAGGCCCCGGCCCAGCTCCTCCAGCTGGGGGCGGGAGAGCCTGCCCACGGCGGAACGGACGCTCCCGCTTTGGGCCAGGACCGCCCCGTCCAGGCTCCTGGCCTCCACCGACAGGTAGTAGGGGATGTCCGTGGAGCGCTGAAAGACGAAGCTGGTGCCCCGCACGGGGGGCAGGGGCTTCATGATGTGGGCCGGGGTGTCCCGGTCCGACCAGGAGACAATGTAATAATCCGCGCCCTCCACGGCGTTCCAGGTGAGGGTGACGCTCCGGGCGGTGAGGTTGGAAAGGCGAAGGTTCATATCCATAGTGACCACCTTATTTCAGCCCGTAGGGAACGGGTTTTCCGTAGAGATTGGCCCGGGAGCCGGTGACCGTCAGGCGCAGCTTGTTCTGCCCGGCGGTGAGCAGGCCCGTCAGATCGAAGCGGTGGGGGGCCCAGAAGGAGACGCCGGCGGGGACGCCGTTGACCGTCAGCTCCGCCATCTCCTCCGCCTCCAGGGTGAGGACGCCCTCCCCCGGCCCTGTTTCCGCCTCGTAGATCTTCACCGCCGCGGCGGGATCCTGGGAGACCAGCCGGAAGTCCGGCGCGGGGAGCGCCTTCGGGGCGGGGAGCGCCGGCAGGGCGTCATATTCCGCCTCCGTACAGGCGAAAAGCAGGAGGCTTCCCCGGCGCGGGAGGGTGAGGCGCCCCTCAAACCGGGCCGCTTTGCCGCTCCAAAGGTCGTATTGACCGGCCCGGCCCCCAAAGGGGAGGGCGGCGGGGGTGTGGATGTCCGTCTCCCCGGCGTTGACCAGGAAGACACATTCCGTGCCGTCTTTTGCAAAGCGTATGGCCCGCAGTCCCGGCTGGGGGGTCTCCGGGCGGATATCCCGCTCCTGGGCCAGCACGTCCCGGGAAAGATTGGGGAAGCGGTTCTCTGGGTCGATGACGGCGGAGAAGCGCCGCTCGCCGCATAAAAGCCCGCCCGCCTCCTCCCGGCAGTCGTCCCAGAAGCTTTGGGGCAGGTACATAAAGCCGATCTGGTTTTCAAAGAGGGGCGCCACGGCCTCCGGCATCAGCTCCCGGTTGCGGCAGAGCACCGCCACGGGGGCGTGCAGGTCGGTGTCAGTCATGAGGCAGGAGACGCGCTTTACATAGTCTGTCCACCGGCGGTAGTGGGGCCACCAGATGGAGTTAGGGCCCACATCTGGGGGCCGCTCGTCCTTGCGGCGGCCCAGGATGGAGTAGTAGAAGGCGTGGAGTATGTACAGATTGACGCCCCGGACGGCCAGATAGTCGATGAACCACTTGATGTCCCCGGCGGTCATGCTCCAGGGGTTGTCCTCCCCGCCGCAGACGCCCAGGCACTCGTTGGAGTTGCGCCGGCGGCCCAAAAGCCGCGCCGCGTCGGCGGAGCATTTGCCCTGGGCGGAGTCCCGGCCCGTAAGATCCCCCTTCTCCGGGGCCACCTGGCGGTAGACCAGATCCTGGCCGGGGATGTGGAAGTGGCGCTCCCGCTCGATGTCGTCTGAGGCATCCGGGTGGCCCATGAGGGCGATCCCGTGATCCCGGCACCAGGCGGACAGGGCGGCGTAGTAGACCTGGTTCTCCCGCTCCATGATCATCCGCTCATAGAGCCGGGTGTCGTCGTTCTCCTCCCCGTCAAAGAGGGCGAAGAGGCTTTGAAGACTGCCGCCGGCGTCGGTAAAGAGCCGCTCGAAGCCCCGCGTCCAGGGCTTCATGCCGGTGACGCAGCGGCCCGTGATGCTGGGCTCGTCGGTGAAAAAGCCCATGACGGTGGAACCGAAATAGTCCTTAAAGCGGCGGTAGTACGCCTCGTGGGTAAGCTCGATAAAGCGGGTCACCGCGTCGGGGTTTAAAAGATCCGCGCTCAGGGGGGCGTGGGGCTCGAAGTCGTCCTCGCCGTAGTGGACGCCGCGGATGGTGCCGCGGGTAAAGCGGGCCACCAAAAACGCGCCGTTTTTTTCCGACAGGATCTCGTCCCCGGCCTCCGGGGCGTCCGTCACCGTGATCCCCCGGCTTGCGTACTCCGGGTGGCCCGCCGCCACCTGGCCGCAGGCGGAGCCGGAGGGGTACATGCCCTCGTCATAGAACACCACCCGCATCCCCAGCTCCCGGCAGGTCTCCAGGGCGGTGCGGATATAGGCGAAAAATTCGCCGGACAGATAGCCGATCCGCCGGGGCAGACCCATCCGCGGGTGGAGCACCACCCCGTCCACGCCGTGGGCGTGGAAGTCCGCCAGCTGGCGGCGGATCTCCTTGTGGGTCAGGTTTCCGTTTAAAAACCAGAAGGGGATGGGGGTAAATTCAGGGCCGGGATCCTTCAGCATGTCCAAAAGCCGCATATCGATCACCTCAAGACAGCGTCCTTGCGCCGTATAGTATAACTATAAACCCGTTTTCGGATTTGTCAATCCTTATGGGGCGGGAGGGGGCCGGAGAGGATCTGCTTTCCGCCCCGGCCCGGGTCGTCGTGCCGGTGCTTCCAGCGGCGGGCGGTGCGGAAGAAGCAGACGGTATAGCCCACGCAGGATACGGCCCAGTAGATGAGCACCAACAGGGCGAAGAAGCCCATGAGGGGGATGAACTCCAGCGCCACGTTGCAGGCGAAGACGGCGATGTAGGCCGCCACGGTCAGGAGCTTCCAGCGGTCCAGCTGCTCCCAGCGCAGAGAGCATTTCTCCGTGTCCTCATACTCCCCCACCCCCCGGGCCAGGAGGATCAGGAGCCAGACGGTGCCGGCGGTCTCCAGAGCGCTGACAACCAGCCCCAGCAGGCCCGTGGGGGCGAAGTAGTGGGCCAGGGCGGCGTAGACGGCCATGACGGCGGAGAGCCACAGCACATGGGAGAAGGCGTAGGAGTTGGCCCGGAGCTTCCAGGCGCTGTAGGCCACTAAGGCGTAGCCCACAAAATCCGGCAGCAGCTCCACGGTGGGGCCCAGGAAGTTGATGGTGAAGGAGAAAAAGATGAAAATAAGACCGACGGCGATGGGGTACACGGCCGTCCCTCCCTTCGATGTTCATATTCACGCATTTGTGACGGACAGCAGGACGGGCCTGCCGCCTCTCACAAGTCCGGGAAAAGGGCGTGCGCCGCGCCTTTCGGCGCGGCGCACAAGGAGGTTAATTCGTATGGTGTCTACAACAGGTCAGGCGATCAGCCCTGGTTGGCGTGATAGAGATCGTTGATCTCCTGCTTGATAGCCGCGCCGCCCCTGGACTCCCACTCAGCCACAGCGGCCTGGAACTGCTCCCAGGTGTCAACACCGGCGCAGTAACGGACCTTGGCGTCGTTGAGGGCCTGAGAAATGTTGGTGTTCTCGCTGACGAACGTGGGGGACTGGAGCTCGTAGGCGGCGGCCACGTCGACGATAGCGGCCTCCTGAGCGACCTTCTGAGCCTCGGTGTAGGCAAGGCCGGGGGCGTCGTCCTTGGCCTGGACAGCGTCGTCCAGGACGTAGGGCAGGAACGCCTGAGCCTGGTTGATGCCCTGGCTGGGCAGGTTGGCAACGTCGTCAATATCGGAGACGGCATAGCCGTTCTCGTCGATGTGATAGGTCACGCCCTCAATACCGAAGTCGGCCAGAGCGCGCATCTCCTTGTCGTTCATCTTGTCCAGGAACGCAAGGCAGGCCTTGACATCGTCCTCGGTCTTGGCGCCGGCCTTGGTGATGAGGAAGCCGCCGTTATACACGTTGGTGCAGGCAGTGCGGCCGTTGATGGCGCCCACCATCACGGACCAGGCGTTGTTGGGATGCTCGGGATCGGGAGACGGAGTATCGGTGACGGAGGGGATGTTGGCCTCGCCGATGTAGTAACGCCACTGACGGCGTCCGCCGCCGTCCATGGTGTCCACGAACGCGCCGGTCTGGCCCTTCTGCGTGGCCTCGCCCCAGCCGTCGGTACCGACGGAGGGCCAGTCGGGACGGATGATGCCTTCCTCGGTGAGCTTACGGAGCCAGTCGCAGGCCTCCTTGAACTCGGCCGTCTCATGGACGGGGACAAGGTTGCCGTCCTGCTCGACCCAGCCTACGCCGCAGCCGAACCAGGTGAAGATGACGTCCATCCAGCCCAGATACGAGCCGTTGACCTCAAGGCCGTAGGTGTCCTTCTGGCCGTTGCCGTCGGGATCGTTCTCACGGAAGGCCTTGAGCATGTTGTAAACGTCGTCCACGGTCTTGGGGGGCTCGGTGAAGCCGAGCTTGTCAGCCCAGTCGCCGCGGTAGCTAAGGCCGTAACGGCCCAGAGGACGCATCTTGGGGATGGCGATGAGGCCGCCGTTGACGGTGAAGATGTCGCGGATACCGTCGGACATGGTGGCAAGGTTGGGATAGTCGCCGGAATCAAGATAGGGGCTGATATCCCAGAAAGCGCCGTTCTGCGCCGCCTGGATGATGGTGGTGGAGATGGTGCCGGTGAAGGCCAGGATCATGGGCATGTTGGCCGGGTCAAGCAGGGTCATGTTCATGATGTCGCCATAGCCCTCGGAGTTGACGAAGTTCCACTTGGGGGAGACCTTGATGTAGTCCTCGATGGCCTTCTGGACAGCGCCGTCGGTGTCGCGGGACTCGGTCATCTCGCCGCCGTAGAAGCCGGGGAGCATGATGGAGACGACAGGCATACCGTCCTTGGTCTCGGTATAGTTGGCCTTCTGGCCGTCGTCGCCCTTGCTGGTATCGTCGTTCTTGCTGGTGTCGTTGTTGCCCTTGCTGGTGTCGTTGCCGCCCTTGCTGGTGTCGTCACCGGTGCCGCCGCAGGCGACGAGGGCGAAGACCATCACGAGAGCAAGCAGGAGCGCGATGATTTTTTTCATTTTCATAAAATATCCTCCTATTGATATTTTTATGTATTACAAGCGGCCGGAGCCGCCGGTAAACGGGGGATCAGCCCTTCACGGAGCCGACCATGACGCCGGCGGTGAAGTACTTCTGGATGAAGGGGTAGACCACCAGAATGGGGACGGTGGCCACCACGGTGGTGGCGTTGCGCACCGCCTTCGTGGGGGGCTGGCCCCAGGCGCCCCAGTCGATGGCCTGATCGGGCAGGTTGGAGGACTGCATGATGACGCGGCGAAGCACGATCTGCACGACCTCCTTGTTGGGATCCTGGATGTACATCATGGCGCCGAAGTAGCCGTTCCAGTGGCCCACCGCGTAGAACAGGGACACGGCGGCCAGCACGGGGCCGGACAGGGGGAGCATGATCTTCACGAAGGTGTAAAGGTCGTTGGCGCCGTCAATGATGGCGGCCTCCTCCAGCTCGTCGGGGATGCCGGCGAAGTAGTTCTTGATGATGATCATGTTGAACGCGCTCATGGCGCCGGGGAGCCACAGGGCCCAGAAGGTATTTCTGAGCTTCAGCAGCTGGGCGATCAACAGGTAGCTGGGCACCATGCCGCCGCCGAAGAGCATAATGACGATGACCATGTTCATGAAGAAGTTGCGGCCCTTCAGGTATTTACGGGAGAGGGGGTAGGCCATGGTGCAGGAGACGAACATGTTGATAGCGGTACCCACGACGGTGACGATCACGGAGTTTTTAAGGCCCTTGAACACCGAGCCGTCCTTCATGATGTAGGTGTAAGCGTTGGTGGAGAAGGTCTTGGGGATGATGAAGAAGGAGCGCTCCAGGATCTCCTTTTCGGTGGCGAAGGAGGATGCCAGCACATAGAGGAACGGGAGCACGCAGATGAGGGCCGCAAGGCCGGTGATGATGTAGAGGATGACCTGAACCACATTATCGCCGGGGGAGCGGTGATTGAAGCCGTTGACGACTTTGTCTTTTTTAGCCATATTCTCCGCCTCCCATCAATAAAGTCCGGACTCGCCAAGGAGCTTGGCGCACTTGTTGGCGCCCAGAACCATGACCAGGCTGACCACGGATTTGAAAAGGCCGGCGGTGGTGGCCATGGAGTACTGGCCGTTGGAGACGCCCTTCAAGTAGACGTAGGTGTCGAAGACCTCGGCCACCTTGGCGTTCATGGAGTTGCGCAGCAGGAAGATCTGCTCGTAGCCGGTGTTCAGCAGGGCGCCCACCTTCATGATGAGCATGATGACCACGGTGCCCTTGATGCCGGGCAGGGTCACGTGCCACATCAGGTTCCAGCGGCCCGCGCCGTCGATCTTGGCGGCCTCGTAGAGCTGAGGATCCACGGAGGCCAGGGCCGACAGATAGATGATGGTGCCGTAGCCGGTCTCCTTCCACAGGTTCTGGCCCAGGATCAGGGGGACGAAGTATTTGGGCGAGCCCATGATGTTGGGGGCATTGCCCGTGCCCACGACGCTCTCGATCATCTTGGTGATGAAGCCGTCCTGGGAGTTGAAGAGCTGGACGGTGAGGGCGTACACGATGACCAGGGACACGAAGTGGGGTATGTAGACGAAGGTCTGGCTGACGCGCTTGAACCACATGCAACGAAGCTCATTGAGGATCAGCGCGAAGATGATCGGGGCAGGGAACGCGACCAGGAGGTTTGCGAAGGAGATGGCCAGGGTGTTGCGCAGGAGCATCAGGAAGTCCGTGCCCATAAAGAGGCTGCGGAAGTTCTTGAAGCCCACCTTTTCGCTGGCGAGAATGGCGTTGATAAGTCCGCCGCCGCCGGAGTAGGGGTTGAAGTTTTCAAAGGCCATCACAAGTCCGCCCATGGGCAGATAGCAGAAAATCAGCATCCACACAACGCCGGGGAGCAGCATGATATACAGCCAGTAGTGCTGTCTAAGCGCCTTGCCCCAGGTGTTGCCGGTCTTTTTCTTCTTCACCGCAACGGGCTTTTCAAGGGTGGCAGCTGCCGAATTGCTCATTGTATTCCTCCCTTTACTCTTTTTTCCGAACGGCCTCCCGCCCGGACGCGAAAACGCGCCGGCCCGAACGCCCCTCTCCGATCCCTGCGCCGTCAAGGGACGATCAAGCGGAGCCCGCTCCGCTTGCACAAGGGGACGGCCGTCCCCTTGTTATGGTATCTTATATTTTAGCGCTATACTGCCCTTTCTTCTCTCCATTTTTGGGGTTATATTGTGCAATTTCGCTTTTTTATTCTGGTAAATTCAAGATGTTTTTTGTTAAAATCGCCTCTCGAAGCCCCCCCGAAACCCGGTTTTTTGTGACATTTCCGCTAATAGATTTGTGCAAGATGTATATAAAATGTTAAGAAATTTGTGCGGAATGACAAATTAAAGTCGTTTTTGCAAAACCCTATGGCAAAGGGCGGCGGAGGGTGGTAAAATAGGGGCAGCAGGATAGGAGAGGGGGAAAATCTATGCCGAGGCCGCCCAGGGAGGTCATGGAGTGCCGGGACTATGTACTGCCGCCGGAATTCCCCGTGACGGTACTGACGGGGGAGGAGTGGCGCATTTCGGACAAGCGCAGTCCGGTGCTCCATTTCCACACCCACATGGAGATCGGCATCTGCCACACGGACCGGGGCGTACTGGGCTTCCGGGACGGGGACATCCCCTTTGAGGCCGGGGACGTGACGGTCATCGCCGCCGGCACCCCCCACACCACCTGCTCCGCGCCGGGGACGGCGTCCAAGTGGAGCTACATCATGGTGGATCCCATCCAGCTCATCGACCCCACCACCTCCTCCATCGAGCTGCCCGTAGCGGAGATGTACACGAAGGTGCTGTACAATTTCAGGGCCATCGTCTCCCGGGAGCAGGATCCGCTTCTGGGGATGCTGGCCAACGAGGCCGTCCGGGAGATCGTGGAGCAGCGGCCCTATTACCGGCGGTGCGTCCGGGCGCTGCTGGATATCATTTTAAATAAGCTGTGCCGGCAGGCGGAGAATTGGGAGCCGGAGAAGGGGGAGAAGCCCTTTCACATCTCCCCCGCCCTGCGGTTCGTGGACAGGCACTACATGGAGGATCTGCGGATGGACGACCTGGCGGCGGCCTGCAAGATGAGCACCAGCTATTTCCGGCGGGTCTTCACGGAGACCATGGGCCTGGGGCCGCTGGAATATCTCAACCGGGCCAGGATCACGCGGGCGTGCGGGCTTTTGCAGACGACGGATTCCTCGGTGCTGGAGATCTGCGAGGCGGTGGGGTTCCGATCCCTGTCCAGCTTCAACCGGCACTTCTCCGCCATCATGGGCCAGCCGCCCACGGTCTGGCGCAGTAAGATCCACGCGGATATGCCGGTGAGCCTGCGGCGGTATACCGGCTGGGTCACGCCGCCCAGGTGACACTGTCGAAAAAGCCCTGACGGGCTTTTTCCGGCAAGGGGAACGTGCGGGGCCGCCGTATAGAGAAAAGAGGAGACTTTGATATGAGCTTTTTCAACAATTTCGCCGGGATGGGCCCCGAGGGGGGGCAGGCGCCGGAGCCCAGGACGGCTCTGGGGCGGTTCTGGCAGATCTATACCCACCACACCCTGGGCCTTTTGGGGGCGGGGATCCTGGCCGCCGTGACGGCGCTGGTGTATATCGCGGCGGTGTTTCTGGGCGTCACCAGCCACGGCCTTATCTTCGTGCTGGTGGGCGGGCCCCTGGGCGGGATGCTGGCCATGCCCCAGATCATCGGCGTGGCGGACACGGTGCTGCGGGCCATCCGGGGGGAGGCGGGCTTCTGGTGGATGAAATACCGGGCGGCCTGGAAAAAGAACCTGAAGCAGTCCCTGGTCTTCGGCTTTCTGGTGGGGCTTCTCTGCTCCTTCCAGTATTTCATTCTGCTCCACGCCAGGAACGTGGGGTTCCTCATCTTCGTGCTGATGCTGGCGGGGATGTTCATCTCCGTGGCGGTGGCCACCTGGAGCGTGCCTCAGATCGCGCTGATGGATCTGCCCCTGGGGCGGATCCTGGTCAACTCCCTGACCCTGTCCGCCCAGCACCCCGTCAAGACCCTGGCGGCGGTGGCGGTGACGGTGCTCTACTGGTTTTTCCTGGTGGTGACATACCCCATCTCTTTGCTGGGGTATGTGCTTTTCAACTTCTGGCTGCCCATGCTGGTGAGTCTTATGACCCTGTGGCGGCCCATCGACGAGGTCTTCTCCATCACGGAGAAGCTGGAGGAGATGGAGGAGCAGAAGCGGGCGGCGGAGAAGGCCGCCCGGGAGGCGGAGGACGCGGAGGAGACGCCCGCGGAGGGAAAGGAGCGGTAAATGGCCAGCGAATATCTGAAATGGAAATACAAGGACGTAAAGCCCGACGAGAAGCCCGTCTACACCAAGAAGGAGCTGCGGCGCAACTGGTGGGACTACAACCTGATCTGGGTGATCGTAGGGATCGTGGGGGCCCTCATCCTCTTTTTCATCATCAAGGACATGTTTTTCCGGACGAAGCCGGACTATGAGGTGGCGCTGATCGCCGCCAACGTCCCCGAGGAGGAGACGCAGGACGCCCTGAAGGCGCGGCTCGCCGAGCTCGGGGAGGATCTGAACGGCGACGGGAAGGTGGTCGTGGCGCTGAACATCTACGGGGTGGACTTCAGCGACCCTGACGAGGACTACAGCGACATGGAGCTGCGGGAGGCCGTGATGACGCGGCTGACGGTGGATCTGACCTCCGGGGACGTCTTTTTGATCTTAGTGGATCAGCCCGAGGCGTTCCAGGCCCGTTTCGGCATCCTGTCGTATCTGGACGGCACCGCCCCGGACGCGGAGGGCGACCGGTACGACGCGTCCAAGTGGCGGGACATGGTGTACCGCTGGGAGGACTGCCCGGTGCTGAGGGGCATGGATCTGGGGACGTTCACCCGGTTCATGGATCCCACCAAGACGCCCATGGACGGGCAGACCGCCATGGAGGGGCTGTATGTGGGCCGCCGGGGCATCTTTTTCGACAAGGATAAGGAGCGCTTCGCCGGGGCGGAGCGGCTCTGGCAGGCGCTGACGGCGGGCGCCGTTAAGACGGAGGGCGAGGAATGAGCTTCACCCTCTGCGCGGGGACGGCCGTGGGGGCCTATACGGGCGGCGACGGCCCGGAGGCGGTGGAAAACGCCGCCGGGATCCTCCGGCGGGATCTGGAAAAGCGGTTCGGCGCGGTGGAGCGCCCGGTAAACGCCATTACCCTGGAAAGCGCCGTTTTTGACCGGCCGGAGGCCTTCGCTGTGGAGGCCGCGGCGGGGAAAATGGCCGTCCGCGCCGGGGACGCGCTGGGATTTGTCTATGGGCTTCTCTATATCTCCCAGCGGTTTCTCGGCATCCCCCCGTTCTGGTTCTGGATGGACGTCCAAATCGGGCGGATCCCTCCGGTGTCCGTGCCCGACGGGGTGTATACCGGGAAAGAGCCCGCGGTGCGGTACCGGGGCTGGTTCATCAACGACGAGGTGCTTTTGAAAAAATGGGCCGTCCGGGGGGACTTTGCGGAGCCCTGGCGTATGGCCTTCGAGGCGCTGCTGCGGTGCGGCGGCAACATGGTCATCCCGGGCACGGACAAGGACGGCCGGCTCTACCGGGATCTGGCGGCCTCCTACGGGCTGTGGCTCTCCCATCACCACGCCGAGGCCCTGGGGGCGGAGTTCTTTCTCCGGGAGCACCCCGATCTGGAGCCCAACTACGACGACCACCCGGCGCTTTTTCAGAAGCAGTGGGAGGACGCCGTCAGGGCGCAGAGGGACAAGAAGGTGGTCTGGTGCCTGGGCTACCGGGGCCAGGGGGACGCGCCCTTCTGGGCCAGCGACACCACGGGAAAATACGACACCGACGAAAAGCGCGGGGCCATGATCTCCAAAATGCTCCGCCTCCAGCGGCGGCTGGTGGAAAAATATGTACCCGACCCCGTCTTCTGCACCAACCTCTACGGGGAGGTCATGGAGCTTTACGCCAGGGGGGTCGTGGAGATCGACCCGGACGTGATCAAGATCAGGGCCGACAACGGCTACGGCAAAATGGTTTCCCGCCGCCGGGGCAATCACGATCCCCGTGTCCCCGCCCTGCCGGAGGCGCCGGAGGCCCACGGCGGCATCTACTACCACGTCTCCTTCTACGACCTGCAGGCGGCCAACCACATGACCATGTTCCCCAACAGCGTGGATTTTGTGAACGGAGAGCTGGACGCGGCTGTGGAGAAGGGGCTTTCGGAGTACTGGATGATCAACTGCTCCAACATCCGGCCCCACGTCTATCTGCTGGACGCGGTGCGGAAAAAGTGGTTCGGCGAGACTGTCTCCGACGAGGGGCACAGCCGCGCCTTCGCGGAGACGTATCTCGGCGGCTCGGAGGCCGCGGCGGCCTGTTACCGGGCGTACAGCGGGGCCCAGCTCCCGTTCGGGCCGGAGCCGGATCAGCACGCCGGGGAGCAGTTTTACTGCGAGATCCCCCGGATGATCGCCCACCAATTCTTTATAGACCGCCTCTCCCCCGCCCCGGGCCTCCGGTGGCTGACGGACGCGGGGACGCTGGCCGGACAGGCGCGGTTTTTCGGCGGGCTCTGCCGGGCGCAGGCGCCGAAGCTCCTGGCGCTGTGGGAACAGTGTGAAAAAAGCGGCGCGGCGGACATCGCCCTCCACGCGCGTCTCCAGGCCCTGGGCGCCCAGGCCGGGGCGCTTCTGGGGGAGGGCTTCGCGGCGCTGGAAAAGGGGGATCCTCTGGCCGCCTTTATGGCCTTCGGGGACGCCTCGGAGCGCTTCCGGGAGGCCGCCGGGGCCCTGAAGGCCTGGGAGCAGGGGGTTTTTCAGGGCTTTACGGACAACGACTGCTTTGCCGACTACAAGCACACGGCCTACATGCTGGAAAAGCTCATGGGCTGTGTCCGGGAGCTGGGGGATTCCCCCGCCCACGACAGGTGGTACCGGCTGGCCTATATGGACAGGCGCGACAGGCCCATCCGGGCCCTGCTGGTGGAGGACAACCACCCCACGGACCGGGAATTATACATACAATTTCAATCGCGGAAGGAGCAGGAACATGGCTGAACTCAATTACGCCGCCACGGCGAACACCGTCACCCTCTGGTGGGAGAAATCCGCGCCGGGGCCGTACTCCGTCAATTTCGGCGGGGAGACAAGGGCCACGGAGAAGACCCATCTCACCTTTGACAATCTGCCGCCGGACACGGGCTTTCGAGTCTCCGTCCAGGCCGGGGACGCCGTCTTGGGCGCTCTGACGGTGAGGACGGGGAAGGTGCGGGCGCGGCTGGACGTCCGGGACTTCGGCGCGGCGGGCGACGGGATCGCCATGGACACCGCCGCCCTCCAGGCGGCCATCGACGCCTGCGGCCCCCATCAGGAGGTCTACGTCCCCGCCGGCACCTACAAAACCGGGGCCCTGCGGCTCCACTCGGATATGGCCCTCCACGTGGACGAGGGCGCGGTGCTCCAGGGCACCGCCGATCCTAAGGACTATCTGCCCCGGATCCGAAGCCGCTTTGAGGGCATCGAGATGGAGTGCTACTCGAGCCTTCTCAATCTGGGCGAGCTGAACCACAACGAGGGGCCCAACTGCAAAAACGTGCTGATCTACGGGGGCGGGACCATCGCCTCCGGCGGGCAGGAGCTGTGCCTCAACGTCATCGACTCCGAGCGGGAGAGATTGAAGGAATTCCTGGCCGCCAACGCGGAGCTGGTGGCCTCCTGCGAGAACGACCACACCATCCCCGGCCGGGTGCGGCCCAGGCTCATCAACATGTCCAACTGCGAGAATATCCGTATCTCGGGGCTGACGCTGAAAAACGGCGCCAGCTGGAACCTGCATTTCATCTACAGCCGGGGCATCGTCACCGACCACTGCACCTTCTTGTCCGAGGGGGTCTGGAACGGTGACGGCTGGGATCCGGATTCCAGCGAGGACTGCACGCTGTTCGCCTGCCGGTTCTTCACCGGGGACGACATGGTGGCCGTGAAATCCGGCAAAAACCCGGAGGGCAACGAGATAAACCGCCCCACAAGGCGCATACGCATCTTCGACTGCGAAAGCTCCTTCGGCCACGGCATCGTGGTGGGCAGTGAGATGAGCGGCGGCGTGGAGGACGTGTGGGTCTGGGACTGCGACCTGGGGCAGGCCATGCAGGGCATCGAGATCAAGGCCACCCCCAAGCGGGGCGGCTATGTGCGGGGCCTGCGGCTCACGGACTGTACCGTGGCGCGGGTGCTGATGCACACCGTCCCCTACAACGACGACGGCGTCCCCGGCCCGGATCAGCCCGTCTTTGAAAACTGCCTCTTTGAGCGGGTGCGCATTTTGGGCCAAAGCCTGGATCACGACCACGTCCTGCGCCGCACGCCGGCCATCGAGCTGGTGGGCTTTTCAAAGCCGGGGCACGAGATAAGGAACATGACGTTTACCGACTGTACCCTGGCGGAGGGCAATCTGGGGGTCATTTTGCGGAAATGCCAGGGGCTGACGTTTAAAAATCTATGCTGTGAGTAAAAGCCCTTAATTTTGTCCAATTCCGTTTTGTGTTCCCGCCTTCACATATACTGGCGTACCGCTGAATATCAGGGGCAAGTCACCGACAGGTAAATCGAAGTTTGAAGGGATATTATGCGCGGCGACTATCCAAAAATAATTGGCTGTAAAGTCTATGGAATAATTGATAGACCTATTGGCAGTTGCCACCCTCACGATAAGGAAATGATTTATCCGATAAACTACGGATATGTCAAAAATGTTTTTGCGGAGGACGGTGAAGAACAGGATATTTATCTTTTGGGCGTCGATGTTCCTGTAAATATGTTTGAGGGATGTGTTATAGCCGTATACCGCAGGTCTGATGACATTGAAGATAAATGGATCGTATCGGCAGACGGAAAGGATTATCCAGATGAAGTCATACTCGAAAAGATAGCCTTTCAGGAACAGTTTTTTCATGGTAAGCTGCTTAGATAAATTCCTGTTTAACGGGCTCTATCCCGGGAACATGACCGGGGAGCGGGCGTTCCGTTTCCGGTACTCCCCCGGGGTACAGCCGTAGAGCTGTTCAAAGCGGCGGTAGAAGAACGCGGTGTTCTCATAGCCCACGCGGACGGCGATGTCGGCTATGGGCAGCTCCGACTCCGTCAGCAGCGTCACGGCCCGGTTGAAGCGGGCGGTGTGCAGAAGCTCCGTGAAGGTACAGCCGGTGCGGCGCTTCAAAAGGCGGGTCAGGGCGGAGGGCGTCAGCCCCTGCTCCCGGGCAAGATCGGCAAGCGTGCAGTGGACGTCCGCCTCGATGCGGGAGAGGGAGTGCAGTACCACCACCTGCTCCCGGTCCCGGCGGCCCGAAATGAGAAGCTTTTCCGCCCGGAGGGACAGATGGCGCAGCAGAAGCTCCAGGGTGATCCGCTGAAGCTCCTGGCGGCGGGGGTCGGCCCCCTCCAGCTCCAGGAGCACCAGGTTCTCCAGAAGATTTTCCACGGCGGCGTCGCCGGAAATATCGAATACAAGATACGCCCCGGCGCTCCCCGTCAGGCCCAGGTTGCTCTTCAGGAACACGGCCAGGGCGCTCGACCCGCCCATGGAGATGGCGGCGTTATCAAAAAAGGCGGGGACAAGGATGAAATTTACCGCCACGTCGTCCCGGCCCGCCGGCATGATCTCATGCTCCGCGCCCCGGCCCAGCAAAAGGAGGCTCCCGGCCCGAAGCTCCAGCTTCTCCGTGCCGTCGATGATGTGGCGGGTGACGCCGGCGGCCTGGTAGACCATCTCCACATAGGTGTGGCTGTGCCGGGGAAAGGGCGCGAAGCGGGTGTGGGTGCGGATGCCGAAAAGCCGTCCCCCGCTGAGAAGGCCGCCGGGCTCCAAAACGTTGCCGCCGGCGCGGTTATATAAGGTCATATCCACGGCCTCGCCGCTCAGGATCTCCCGCTCCTCGGCGGAGATTTGCGACAGGCGCTCCAGGATCTCGGGACGCATATTTACCACCTCGGGATCATAGTAAACCCCGTATGGCGGCTTGTCAAGGGAAAACGCAAAATCGGATACACCGAAAAATTTTTCCGTTATTGCCGGGCGGGAAAATCCGGGGTATATTAATGCTGTAGCTGACGGGAATCGAACCCGCGTCGGTTTTCGCCGGCTGATTTGTGCCAGTACTTTGTCAAAAGCCTTGACAATACGCAAGTATTCTCTGTGGCTTTTTCCGCGTCCTGACGCAAATCAGCTCGCCGAAAACTACAAGGCACTCCACGCGGAGCAATTTTCGAGGGATTTTCCGTGCGGAGGAGGCAGCCTTGCTGGCGCAAGGCAACGACGATAAGCGGAAAAGCACCGGAAAGGGCCCGTGTGGAGCGGCGTGGGTTCGACTCCCGTCAGCTATAAGCGATAAAAGGGGTGGAAGAATGAAATACTATCTGGCCATTGACATCGGCGCCTCCTCCGGCCGGCATCTGGTGGGCTGGGAGGAGAACGGAGAGCTCGTGACGCGCGAGGTTTTTCGCTTCCCCAACGGCGTCAAGGAGGAAAAGGGGCGCCTCGTCTGGGACATGCCGGCCCTCGCCGGGTACGTTCGGGAGGGCATCGACAGAGCGCTGGCGGAATTCGGACAGATCGAGTCCTTCGCCATCGACACCTGGGGCGTGGACTACGTGCTGATGCGGGGGGACGAGCCCGTGCCGCCCTTCTACGCCTACCGGGATTCCCGCACGGAGAAGATCATCGATGAGGTTCATTCCATCGTGCCCTTTGAGGAGCTCTACAGGCACACCGGATGCCAGTTCCAGCCCTTCAACACCGTCTATCAGCTCTATGAGGACAGGAAAAGCGGGCGGCTTGAGGGCGTGACGGGGCTTTTGATGGTGCCGGAGTATCTGATGTGGACGCTGACGGGGGTGAAGGCGCGGGAGTACACCAACGCCACCACCCAGGGCCTCATCAACGCCGAGACGGGCAAATTTGACACGGAAATAACGGACAGGCTGGGCCTGCCGCGCTGTCTCTTCCCGGAGCTGTCCGCCCCCGGAACGGTCATCGGCGAATATAAGGGCATCCGCGCCGTCCTCTGCGCCACCCACGACACCGGCTCCGCCGTAGAGGGCATCCCCATGGAGGGGTCGGAGCCCTACATCTCCTCCGGCACCTGGTCGCTTCTGGGCGTCAAGACGCCAAAGCCCCTGACGGACGCGGGGAGCATGGCCGCCAACTACTCCAACGAGGGCGGCGTCGGCTACAACCGCTATCAGAAGAACATCATGGGCATGTGGCTCATCAACCGCCTGCGGAGCGAGCTTTGCCCGGAGACGGACTTCGGGACGATTACGCGCCTGGCGGAGGAGAGCGCCAACACCGCCACGGTGGACGCGGCGGCGCAGGAATTTCTGGCGCCGGAGAGCATGGTCAGGGCCTTTGACAAGGCCGCGGGCGGCGCGCTCCACACCCCCGGGGATTATTTCAACTGCGCGGTGAGAAGCCTGGCGCTGGGGTACAAAAAGGCGCTGGAGGAGCTGGAGGCCAACACCGGCAAGCGCTATACAAAGCTCTACATCGTGGGCGGCGGGGCCAGGAACGGCTACCTCAACCGGCTCACGGAAGAGGTCACAGGAAAAACCGTCGCGGCCCTGCCCATCGAGGCCACGGCTATCGGAAATCTGAAAATTCAAATGGAGGTAAGCAAATGAGCTACACGGAAGCGAAGGAAAAATACGCAAAGCTGGGTGTGGACGTGGAGGCGGCTATGGAGACGCTGAAGGGCGTGCCCGTCTCTCTGCACTGCTGGCAGGGAGACGACGTGCGAGGCTTCGATACCGACCCCTCCAAGCCCCTGACCGGCGGCATCCAGACCACCGGCAACTACCCCGGCAGGGCCCGGACGCCGGAGGAGCTGATGGCGGATATCGACGAGGTCTTAAAGCTCATCCCGGGCAAGGTGAAGATGAATCTTCACGCAAGCTACGCCATTTTTGAAAACGGCGACTGGGCCGACCGGGACAGGCTGGAGCCCAGGCACTTTAAAAAGTGGGCGGAGTTTTGCAAGGCCAGGGGCCTGGGGTGCGACTTCAATCCCACCTTCTTCTCCCACCCCAAGTGCGACCCGCTGACCCTCTCCTCCCCGAGCGCGGAGACGCGGCGCTTCTGGATCGACCACGGCAAGGCCTCCATCCGCATCAGCCAGTACCTGGCCGAGGAGCTGGGCGGGGAGTGCGTCATGAACATCTGGACCGGCGACGGCCTTAAGGACGTCCCCGGCGACCGGCTGGGGCCCCGGGTGCGCTACCGGGAGGCCATAGACGAGATCCTCTCCGAGCCCTTTGACTTCAACAAGGTCAAGCCCTGCGTGGAGTCCAAGGTCTTTGGCATCGGCGTGGAGGCCTACACGGTAGGATCCGCCGAGTTCGCCCTGAGCTACGCCGCCGCCAATCCGGGCAAGTGCATCCCCCTGATGGATAACGGCCACTATCACCCCACCGAGGTGGTCAGCGACAAGATCCCGGCGCTTTTGGCCTTCTACCCGGAGATCGCCCTCCACGTCACCCGTCCCATCCGCTGGGACTCCGACCATGTGGTGCTCTTTGACGACGAAATACGCGAGATCGCCCGGGAGATCGTCCGCTGCGGCGGTCTGGACGGCCGGGTGAAGATCGCCCTGGACTACTTCGACGCCTCCATCAACCGCGTCTCCGCCTGGACCACGGGCTTCCGCAATCTCCAGAAGGCCCTGCTGTTCGCGCTGCTGCAGCCCAATGAGGAGGAGAAGCGGCTCCAGGACACCGGCGATTTCACCACGCTGATGGTGCTCCAGGAGGAGCTGAAGACCGCGCCCTTCGGGGACGTGTGGGACGAGTACTGCCGCCGCCAGGGCAAGCCTCTGGACGGGGCGTGGCTGCCGGAGATCAAAAAATACGAAGCCGACGTGCTTGCAAAGAGAGCGTAAGGAGGAATAGACTATGGCACTGAAGGACATCAATTTAAGCGAGATCAAGGACGCGGCCCGCGATGTGGCCGGGAGAGTCGGCGAGGCCGCCCACGACACCGTGGAGAAGCTGAAACGGAGGGACATCCTCACCGCTCCCTTCATGATCGAGATGATCCGCACCGCCACCAACATGTACGACCACGGCTGGGACGAGCGCAACGGCGGCAACATCAGCCTCATGGTGGACGAGGAGGAGGCCGCCAAGTATCTTGACCTCAACGCCGTCCTCCGGGAGATCCCCACGGGCTTTGACGCCCCCACGCTGGACGGGAAATACTTCCTGGTCACCGGCACGGGCAAGTATTTCAAGAACGTTCAGTACGCCCCCGAGGTGAATCTGGGCCTTATCCGCATCAAGGATTCCGGCCGCACGGCGGAGCTGCTGTGGGGCTATGCCGACGGCGGCAAGTTCACCAGCGAGCTGCCGGCGCATCTCATGAGCCACGCCGCGCGTCTGGAGGTCAACCCCGAAAACCGGGTGGTGATGCACTGCCACCCCGGCAGCCTGCTGGCCATGACCTACGTCCACGACCTGGACGAGAAAGCCTTCACCCGCACCCTCTGGCAGATGTGCACGGAATGCATCGTGGTCTTCCCCGAGGGCGTCAACGTCCTGCCCTGGATGCTCTGCGGCACCAATGAGATCGGCGTCGCCACGGCGGAGAAGATGAAGACGGCGCGTCTGGTGGTCTGGTCCCAGCACGGCATCTACGGCGCGGGCAAGGACTTGGACGAGACCTTCGGCCTCATCGAGACGGCGGAGAAGGCGGCGGAGATCTACATGAAGATCGCCCACCTGCCCCTGCGCAACACCATCACGGACGAGGCCATGTGGCTTCTGTGCGACCGGTTCGAGCTGACGCCCCGGGAAGGTTATCTCAGTCCGAGAGAGGCGTAAACGCCTTTCCCGGAAGGGGATGCGTGCGGAAACCCTTTGTGAATTTTGAAAAATTCACAAAAGATTTCCTGCCGTCACGTTGCGCGCACCGCAAAGCGGTACACTTACGTGACAAAAGGGATTTTTTCCGACGCGCATGTCGCCGGAAAAAATATTTGAAATGATTCGAACTGGTTTGCGTCTGCGGACGCGAAATCTGCGATGCTTATAAAATCAATTAATTTTAATATAAAGGAGCGTATTCACTATGGCATCCCGCATCGTACTGAACACCATTTCCTATCACGGCCACGGCGCCATCGAGAACATTGTCCCCGAGCTCACCGCCCGCGGGTACAAGAAGGCCTTTGTGGCCACCGACCCCGACCTTTTGAAGTTCGGCGTCACCGGCAAGGTCACCGCCCTGCTGGAGGCGGCCAATTTCCCCTATGAGATCTATTCCAACATCAAGGCCAACCCCACCATCGAGAACGTCCAGACAGGCGTGGCGGCCTTTAAGGACAGCGGCGCGGACTGCATCGTGGCCGTGGGCGGCGGCTCCGCCATGGACACCGCCAAGGCCATCGGCATCATCGTGGAGAACCCGGAATTTGCCGACGTCCGCTCCCTGGAGGGCGTGGCCCCCACCAAGAAGCACGCCACCTTCACCATCGCCGTGCCCACCACCGCCGGCACCGCCGCCGAGGTCACCATCAACTACGTCATCACCGACGTGGAGAAAAAGCGCAAGTTCGTTTGCGTGGACGTGAACGACATCCCCGAGATCGCCGTGGTGGATCCCGACATGATGAGCACCATGCCCAAATCTCTCACCGCCGCCACCGGTATGGACGCTCTCACCCACGCCATCGAGGGCTACATCACCGCCGGCCACTGCGCCATCTCCGATATGTTCCACTTAGAGGCCATCCGGCTCATCTCCGCCAATCTCCGGGACGCCGTTCAGAACGACCCCGACGGCCGGGAGGGCATGGCCCTCGGGCAGTATATCGCCGGCATGGGCTTCTCCAATGTGGGTCTGGGCATTGTCCACTCCATGGCTCACGGCCTTAGCGCCCTCTATGACACCCCCCACGGCGTGGCCTGCGCCATCATCCTGCCCACGGGCCTTGAGTACAACGCCCCTGTGGCCGGCGAGCGCTACCGCGCCATCGGCAAGGCTATGCATGTCCCCGGCATCGACATGATGACCGACCATCTGGCGGCCAAGGCCACCATCGCCGCCGTCAAGAAGCTCTCCGCCGACGTGGGCATCCCCGCGAACCTGAAGGGCATCCTGAAGGAGGAGGACATCGACTTCCTGGCCGAGTCCGCCTACGCCGACGCCTGCCGCCCCGGCAACCCCAGGGAGACAAGCGTGGAGGAGATCAAGGAGCTTTACAGAAGCCTGCTGTGACCTTACGAAAAGGGAAAAAAGCCGCCCTCCCGGTCGGGAGGGCGGCTGAGACTTTGTGTTTCCGGTCAAGATCATGACTTTTTCAATTCGTGCGCGGTGTGAGGCTGACAGGGGAAGATGTGGACTGACCGGGATTTAATGAGGGTTAAAATGAAACTATTCGTTTCTTTCTCAGCAAGAAAAACCGGTAATTGCGCTCAGATTATTGATTTTTTAAAGGCGCCGCAGGATAAAGTGATTTACTATATGGATTTGAACACACAAGGGTGCAGTAATTGCGATTATGAGTGTTTCAAAACAAAGTGCAGGTATCGAGACGATGATGTTTACCGCCTTTATAGCAGTTTTGAGAGCTGCGAAAAAGTAATTCTGCTTGTTCCGATGTATTGTGGAAATCCTTCCTCCCTATATTTCGGCTTTAACGAAAGAGGCCAGGGCTTTTTCATGCACTATGAACATGAATATAGTTCCTTTGTGGAGAGGCTTTTTATCATCGGCGTCTATGGAAGCAAGAAAGAATCACCGGATTTCATAAGGTGTTTTGAAAAATGGTTTGAGGGTACTCCTTATACGCATCATGTTCTGGGAATTGAGCGCCACTTGTATCAGCAAACAATGAAGGATAGCGTCATAGATATTGAGCCGGTTAAAATGGCGCTGCAGGGGTTTATTCGATAAATCCCCGTTTGCCAACGATTACATATACTAATATCTATTTAAAAGGAGACACCAAGCGGCGAGGATTTTTCGTGTCAGGCAAGAAAGACACCGCAGGGAATACTGTATGTATTTCCAAGGCGGCTGACGCAGCATGGCGCGAAAAAGGCCGGCGCGAATGGCTTGTTTTAATTTGATATTAGTATTACACCAGGCATGGCTCTGATACTACGGGAACGCAAAAGAGAATTGGGCAAAAAGTAAAGGCGGCTTGCGCCGCCTTTGCTTTTTTGGAGATGTACGTCCTCGCGGGGATTTACGCCTCTTCGATGGCGCCGACGGGGCACTCGCCCTCGCAGGCTCCGCAGTCGATGCAGACATCGGGATCTACAACGTGCTGGCCGTCACCCTCGGCAATGGCGCCGACGGGGCAGACGCTCTCGCAGGCTCCGCAGTTGACACAGGCATCGGTAACTTTTCTTGCCATAAGTATGTACCTCCATATTTATAGTTTTTCTCTTGATTGAACCGGGCGTCCCGCGCCCTTCAATAGCATTGTAGCACGGATTTGTGAAAAATCAATAACTATTTTACTGAAACGCCGTCGAAAATTGGAAAACTTTAAGAATTTTCCCTTTTGACCAATGGGGACAGGTCAAATCGGAGAAAATTGAAGAGAATTCGCGAAACTTTTTGAAATTCGGAGAAAACGGAAGCTGTTGCAAGGTCAAAGAACGTCAATGGTCAGGAATGGTCAGAAATCGCCCTTGCGGCGGCGGGGCCGAGGCGGTATAATACCGCCATAAGATCAAAGAAAGTCAAAGTCAAAGACCGTAAGAGGACAAGGAGATGACACCGGTGGGTATTTCGGACGTGATCGCGGATTTTATCAATGAGCTTCTGGACGAGGACTCCACGGCGGAGGTGCAGAGGAGCGAGCTGGCCAGCCGCTTCAACTGCGTGCCCAGCCAGATCAACTACGTGATCGCCACGCGCTTTTCCCCGGAGCGGGGGTACGTGGTGGAGAGCCGCCGGGGCGGCGGCGGGTACATCCGCATCCGCCGGGTGCAGGCGGATCCCGCCCTGCTGGTGATGCACACGGTGAACGCCATCGGCGGGGCCGTAGATTCGCGCACGGCGGCGGCGCTGTTGGAAAACTGCGTGAGCTCCGGGGTGCTGGAGGAGCGGCTGGCTCATATGATGCTGGCGGGGATCTCCGACCAGGCCCTGCGGCCCGTGGATCCGGCGGGAAGGGACATTGTGCGGGCGTCTGTCCTGAAGCAGATGCTGTTGAGCGCGGTATGATCTTCAGGGTAAATTGTAAATAACAGGTTTAAACTTTTAAAGGAGGCAAAAACTTATGAAATGCACAAATTGCGGCAAGAATAACGCTGTGTACCATTATCACTTCGATCTGAACGGGGAGACTCAGGAGGCGCACCTGTGCGCTGAGTGCGCCGGGAAGTTGGCGCCGGAGAAGGAGTTCGCCGCCAAGTCCCGGAAGCTCTTTGGCGATATGTTCGACGACGGCTTCTTTGGCGAGAGCCTGTTCGGCCGGGAGCCCTTGGGCGGGAGCCTGCTCAAGAGCTTCTTCGGGGACGACCCCTTTGAGAGCTTCTTCGGCGGCGCTTTCAGCCCCTTTGCCCTGCTGGGGACGCCCAGGATCGAGATCAGCTTCCCGGAGGCGGAACGGAGCGAGTCCGTCACCGGCAGTACGGAGGCCGCGCCGCGGAATGCGGAGGTGGATCCGGAGCTGGCGAAAAAGCGCCGGGTCAATGAGCTCCGGGCGCAGATGAAGGCCGCCGCCGAGAGCGAGGACTATGAGAAGGCCGCCGCGCTCCGGGATCAGCTCCGGGCGCTGGAGAACGGGAAAGAGGCGTAACCAGCCGATCCCCGCCGTTCACAGGGCCGCCGTGGGGCGGCCCCTTTGCTTGAAGTGTTTCATTGCGCATAGGAGGTGCTTATTTTATGAGAAATGACGACCGTTTCACCGAGAGGGCCAGGAACGTGCTGAATCTGGCCCACGAGAAGGCCGCTGAGCTGGGCCACGGGTATGTGGGCAGCGAGCATATCCTGCTGGGCATCGTCTGCGACGGAGGCGGCGCGGCGGCCAGGATACTGCGGGACAACGGCGTGGACGAGGAGCTGGTGCGCCTGTCCATCGAGAAATTAGTGGGCCGGGGTGAGAGCGCCGACACCACCGTTCAGGGGCTGACGCCCATGGCCAAGACCGTCATCGAGCTGGCCGTCCGGGACGCCATGCGCCTGGGCCATGCCTATGTGGGCACGGAGCATCTGCTGATGGGCATCCTGCGGGAGGGCGACAGCGTGGCGGCCAGGATCCTCACCATGTCCGGGGTGGATATGAACAGGGTCTACACCGAGCTTGTGGATCTCTTTGATCCCGCCGTGCGCCGTACCGCCGACCGCCAGCGGAGCGTCAGCCATCCGGAGACAAAGACGCTGGATCAGTTTTCCCGGGATCTCACCGTTATGGCCTCCCAGGGACAGCTGGATCCGGTGATCGGCCGCGACCGGGAGGTCCAGCGGGTGATCCAGATCCTCTCCCGCCGCACCAAGAACAACCCTGTCCTCATCGGGGAACCGGGCGTGGGCAAGACGGCAATCGCCGAGGGGCTGGCCCAGAAGATCGCCGCCGGGGACGTGCCGGAGAATTTGCGGCAGAAGCGGGTGGTCTCCCTGGATCTGACCGGCATGGTGGCCGGCACCAAGTACCGGGGGGACTTTGAGGAGCGCATCAAGAACGCCCTGGAGGAGGTTCGCAAGGCCGGAGACGTGATCCTTTTCATCGACGAGCTCCACACCATCGTGGGCGCCGGCGCGGCGGAGGGGGCTATCGACGCCTCCAACATCCTGAAGCCCGCCCTCTCCCGGGGGGAGATCCAGGCCATCGGCGCCACCACCCTCAGCGAATACCGCAAATACATCGAGAAGGACGCCGCCCTGGAGCGGCGGTTCCAGCCGGTGCAGGTGGACGAGCCCACGGAGGAGGAGTCCATGCAGATCCTGCGGGGCCTTCGGGACAAATATGAGGCCCACCACAAGCTGACCATCACCGACGAGGCCATCGAGGCCGCCGTGAAGATGTCGGCCAGGTATATCTCCGACCGCTATCTGCCGGACAAGGCCATCGACCTCATCGACGAGGCCGCCTCACGGGTGCGGATGGAGTCCTTGAAGCTGCCGCCCGATCTGAAGACGCTGGAGGCCGAGGCCACGGCCCTGGCCGCGGAGAAGGAGGCCGCCGTCCGGGATCAGGACTTCGAGCGGGCCGCCAAGCTCCGGGACGCGGAGAAGGCCAAGCGTGCCGACCTGGAGGAGGTTCGCAGGCAGTGGCAGAGCGGCAAGGCCGGCCCCGGCAAGCGGGTGCTGGGCGAGGACATCGCCGCCGTCGTCTCCAGCTGGACGGGCATCCCCGTCACCACCCTCACCGAGGACGAGGGACAGAGGCTTTTGCGCATGGAGGAGACACTGCACAGGCGGGTGGTGGGCCAGGACGAGGCCGTCACCGCCGTGGCCAAGGCCATCCGGCGCGGGCGCGTGGGCCTCAAGGATCCCCACAGGCCCATCGGCTCCTTCCTCTTTTTGGGCCCCACGGGCGTGGGCAAGACGGAGCTGTGCCGGGCTCTGGCGGAGGCCATGTTTGGGGACGAAAACGCCATGATCCGGGTGGACATGTCGGAATATATGGAAAAGCACACGGTCTCCAAGCTCATCGGCTCCCCTCCGGGCTATGTAGGCTTCGAGGAGGGCGGTCAGCTCACCGAGAAGGTGCGCCGTCACCCTTACTCCGTGGTGCTCTTTGACGAGATCGAGAAGGCCCACGAGGACGTCTTCAACATCATGCTCCAGATCATGGACGACGGGCGGCTCACCGACTCCCAGGGGCGGCGGGTGGACTTCCGCAACACCGTCATCGTCATGACCTCCAACGTGGGCGCCCGGAACATCACGGAAAAGGCCAAGACGTTGGGCTTCTCCACCGGGGAGCCGGCCGGGGACACCCTCAGCGACCAACGGATCCGCGAGGCGGTCATGGGTGACCTGCGGCGAACCTTCAAGCCGGAATTTTTGAACCGCATCGACGAGACGATCGTTTTCCATCAGTTGACCCGGGACGAGATCAGCCGGATCAGCCGGAACATGCTGGAGACTGTCGCACGGCGGGTGGAGGCCATGGAGCTGAAGCTGGAGGTCACGGACGCGGCGGTGGACGCCCTGGCGGAGGCGGGCTTCGACCCGGTGTACGGGGCCAGGCCCCTGCGGCGGAAGATCCAGTCCACCGTGGAGGACACCCTGGCCGAGCGGATGCTGGAGGGCAGGATCAAAGCCGGCGACACCGTCCTGGTGGATGCCGTGGAGGGAAAAGTCACCGTGGCGGCCAAAGAGCCGGCGATGGCGTAAGCGTAAATTGTAAGCGCAGGGGCCGCCGCCCACGGCGGCCCGCAATTCAAATAAGCGGCGAAGCCGCAACCTTTTTTGGGGCGGGCAATGCGGAAATTCGGGGCGCGTTGTTCGATGGATCTTCGGGAATTCGTCCGGCGGGTTGATGTTATTTTGCGTTACCACTTGACTAATGCCCCTGAAAAAAGGTAAAATATAAGATAGGCTATTTTTGACCGCAGAGAGATACCGGGGGGAAGGCTATGAGGATCGGCTTTGACAACGACAAATATTTGAAGCTCCAGTCGGAGCATATCAACCAGCGCATCGGCGAATTCGGCGGGAAGCTCTACATGGAGTTCGGGGGCAAGCTTTTTGACGACTACCACGCGTCCCGGGTGCTCCCGGGCTTTGAGCCGGACAGCAAGATCAAGATGCTGGCGACTTTGCGGAACAAGGCGGAGATCGTCATCGCGGTGAACGCCGGCGACATCGCCAAAAATAAGGTCAGGGGCGATTACGGTATCACCTATGACCTGGACGTCCTGCGGCTCATCGACGCTTTCCGGGGCTTTGACCTCTACGTGGGGAGCGTCGTCATCACCCAATTCGCCGGCCAGAGCGCCGCCGAGGCCTTCCAAAGGCGCCTGGAGGCCCTGGGGATGAGGGTCTACCGGCACTATCCCATCGAGGGGTATCCGGCCAACATTGACAAGATCGTCTCCGACGAGGGCTACGGCCGCAACGACTACATCGAGACGACCCGCCCCCTGGTGGTGGTCACCGCGCCGGGGCCGGGCAGCGGGAAGATGGCGACCTGCCTGTCCCAGCTCTACCACGACGGCAAGCAGGGGATCCAGGCGGGGTACGCCAAATTTGAGACCTTTCCCATCTGGAATCTGCCCCTGAAGCATCCGGTGAACGTGGCCTACGAGGCCGCCACGGCGGATCTCAACGACGTCAACATGATCGACCCCTTCCATTTGGAGGCCTACGGGACGCTGGCGGTGAACTACAACCGGGATGTGGACACCTTCCCGGTGCTGTCGGCGCTCTTTCAGCGGCTCTCCGGCGGGGAGTGCCCCTACAAGTCCCCCACGGATATGGGCGTCAACATGGCGGGCTTTTGCATCGTGGACGACGCGGTCTGCCAGGAGGCGTCCCGGCGGGAGATCGTCCGCCGGTATCTGTCGGCCTGCTGCGCCCGCACCAAGGGTCAGCCCGCCGGCGGGGACGTGGACAAGCTGAAGCTCCTGATGAACACCGTGGGCACCTCCGAGGCCGACCGTCCCGGCCGGGCGGAGGCCCTGAAAAAGGCGGAGGAGACCGGCGAGCCGGCGGCCTCCATGGAGCTTCCCGACGGCAGGATCGTCACGGGCAAGACCTCCAAGCTGCTGGGCGCCACCAGCGCCGCCCTCCTGGACGCGCTGAAGGCCCTGGGCGGCATCGACGACAGCATCCGCCTTCTGGCGCCGGCCATTCTGGAGCCGGTGCAGGATCTGAAGGTGAACCACCTGGGGAACGTGAACCCCAGATTACATACGGACGAGGTGCTTCTGGCCCTCTCCATATGCGCCGTGACAAATCCCCTGGCCGAGATCGCCATGCAGCAGATCGAGCGGCTGGAGGGCAGCGAGCTCCACTCCACGGTGATCCTCTCCCAGGTGGACGAAAATCTGATGAAAAAGCTGGGCGTCAACGTCACCTGCGAGCCGGTGTACGAGACGAACAAGCTCTATCATAAATAAACGGGATTCCCGCGAGGGGGGATCCGCGGCGAGGCTTTTATGGAACTTTCCGATCTGGCCCGGCGCCTGGGCTCCGGGCGGCTGTTTCACGCGTATATCATCACCGGGGCGGACGCGGAGACCCGTGAGCGCGCCGGGAATCTCATCGCCCGGGCGGCGGTCTGTCAGGCGGAGCGCGGCGTTCCCTGCGGGGTGTGCCGGGACTGCGTCAAGGCGGAGCGCGGCATCCACCCGGATATCGAGACGGTCCGGCGGGAGAAGGACGCGGCCTTTCACAACGTGGAGGCCATGCGGGCCCTGCGGGCCAGGGCGGCGGCGGTTCCCAACGAGGCGCGGCGGGGCGTACACATCATCGCCGAGGCGGATCTGATGAACGCCCAGGCCCAGAACGCAATGCTGAAGGTTCTGGAGGAGCCGCCCAGCCACGCGGTGTTCATCCTGCTGGCGGACAACCCGGAGATGCTCCTGGAGACGGTGCGCTCCCGGTGCGAGACGGTCGTTCTGACGCCGGAGGAGGCCGTTCTGGAGGAAAAGCTGGTGGATACGGCCGCGGCGCTGACGGAGGCGTATCTGCGGGGGGACGATCTGGGGCTGGTAAAGGCGGTCAGGGCGCTGGAGAAGCTCTCAAAGCCGGAGAGCTTCGACCTGGTGACGGCCCTCCGCCGGGAGGCTCTGCGGAGAAGCGGAGAGCTGACGCCCGCGCGGCGGAAGAAGCTTCTGGATACCCTGGACGCCGCCGACAGGATGGTCTTCGCCAATATAAAGGGGAACGTCCTGGGCGGTTATCTGCTGGCCGCCCTGTGCGGGGCGGAATAAAACGACGGGACAAAAAATATGCGTTTGCCTTGAAATCGCCGGCCTTTGCCGGGAAGGAGTGAGTTTGCGTTGACCGAGGTCATCAGTGTTAAATTCAGAAACAAGGGGAAGGTATACTTCTTTGACCCCAACGGATTGACCGTAGCGAAGGGGGCCAATGTGATCGTAGAGACGGCCAAGGGGCTGGAATTCGCCGAGTGTGCCACGGGGAACCACCAGGTGGACGACGAGACTGTCCATCCGCCCCTGCGGCCGGTGGTGCGCATCGCCACGGCGGAGGATGTGAAGCGGGCGGAGGAGAACCGCCGGCGGGAGAAGGACGCCGCCGAGGTGTGCCGTCAGCGGATCGCCAAGCACGGCCTGGACATGAAGCTGGTGGACGTGGAGTACAATTTTGAGGGGAGCAAGATCCTGTTCTTCTTCACCTCCGAAGGGCGCGTGGACTTCCGGGAACTGGTGAAGGAGCTGGCGGGCATCTTCAAGACGCGCATCGAGCTGCGGCAGATCGGCGTTCGGGACGAGGCGCGGATGCTGGGGGGATTGGGCATTTGCGGAAGACCCTTCTGCTGCGCGCAGTTTTTGGATGATTTTCAGCCCGTGTCCATCAAAATGGCAAAGACTCAGGGGCTGAGCCTGAATCCCGCCAAGATTTCCGGCTCCTGCGGCAGGCTCATGTGCTGTCTCAAATATGAGCAGGACGCCTACGAGGAGTTGGTGCAGAGCGTCCCCAAGGTCGACGCCTTTGTGGAGACGCCCGCCGGCGTGGGCACGGTGGTGGACGTGAATCTGCTGAAGGGCACCGTCCGGGTCAGGCTGGAGGAGCCGAGCGACACAGCCATGAAGACCTTCGAGGCCGCCGAGGTCACGGTGCTGGGCGGGAAGGCCAAGCGGGCGGAGTATCTGGCGGCCCGTGCCGAGGGGGCCATCGAGACGCCTCCGGTGCGGCTGACGCAGACGAGAGCGCGGCGGCCCAGCGCGGAGCGGGTGGAAAACCGTGAAAAAGCCGAGCAGGAGCGGACGGCGCCCGAGGCCGACGCCGCGCGGATACAGCCCGCCGAGGCCGCCGAGGGCGAGAAGAAGGCGAGCGCACAGCCCAAAAATTGCGGCGGAAGGCCCCGGCAGGCCCAGGGGAGGAAGCCGGCGGCCCCCCAACCGCGGCCCCGTACCGCCGAGCAGAACCGGCAGGCCGACCAGCGCAGAAACGACGGGCCGTCCGGGGGCGATGAGCAGCGCCGGAGCCAGAACAACGCCCGGAGAAAGCGCTATCGCTATTCCGGCCCGCGCCGCAACCCCGACGGCGGCCAGAGCGGCGAGGGGAACAAGGGCGAATAAGCGCGAAAAGTTTTATGAGAAAACCACTTGACACGCCCGAAAGGGTGTGGTATCATAAATATAGCTGAGGGAAACCTCACTATATCGCGGGGTAGAGCAGTTGGTAGCTCGTCGGGCTCATAACCCGGAGGTCGTAGGTTCAAGTCCTTCCCCCGCAACCATGAAAGTGCCGGATTTCAATGAAATCCGGCACTTTTTATAACTTTTTCGAGGCTTTCTGGCTGGGATGATGTACCAAATTTGCGTCTGATGCTTATCTGATGCAGTTTTTCGGATTTTTGTTTGGAGCCGTGATGCAGTTGCCTTCACCACTCCATGGTCATCCAAGGGCCCTTTGGGGCCGGCTGCGGGTCCGGCTGGGGCGGGGCGGCGTAGAGGTCGTCGAGACGTTGGACGCTCTGGCGCTTGTGGTCGTCGATGGCGTGGCCGTACTTGTCCATGGTCACCGAGGGGTTGGCGTGGCCCAGGAGCTTGGAGAGAGTGACCACGTCCATCCCCTGCTCCAGACTCCTTGTGGCGAAGGTATGGCGGAGGGCATGGAAGTTTGCGTCCTTGATACCTGCCTGTCGCACGCAACGCTTGAACAGATCCTCGTATGTCCGCGGCTCGTAGGGGTCGCCGTTCTCCTGACAGAACACGTACCCGTCCGGGTTGTAGGACGGGTACTGTTTCTTTATGGACAGCTGAATGTTCATGTACTGCTGAAAGTCCCGGTAGAGGCTGTCGGTCATGTAGACTGTTCTGCGGGAGCTGGAGGTCTTGGTGCTTTCAACTGTTTTGACGCTGGTGGCTGTCTCGATGGTGTCATCGAAGTTCGGGAGCCTGTTCCTCGTCTCGCAGACCCTGATTGAGTGGTCGTCCATGTTGACGTTCTTCCACCTCAGCCCGCACAACTCTCCGATCCGCAGGCCCGTGAACAGGTCGAAGATGATTCCAAAGGCGGAGGGCTCCGGGGCCAGACGTGCGGCGGCGATGAGACGGCTTTGCTCCTCCCGGTCCAGGACGCGCATCTCCTTCTTCTCCGCTTTAGGGAGGCGGACGCTCTCCACGAAGTTGACGGTGATCATGCCGTTCTTCAACGCCTGGTCGAAGGCGATGTGCATCATGTTGCGGATGTTGGTCAGCGTCTTGGGAGACAGGCCGCCCTGCCGCTGGAGGTTGCCGTTGGCTCCTCGGTCATTGAAGAACGCCTGCAACTCATCAGCGGTGATGGTGTTCATGTACTTCTCGCCGATCATGGGCTTGATGTGCGCGCGGATATACAGCTCGTAGCTGCAGTAGGTGGAGAGCTTGACCGAGGGCTTGGCGTATGTCTCAAGCCAGCGGTCGAACCAATCGCCAACGGTGATGACGCCGGTTGCCTTTGCAGAGGAAGGACCGATGGAGGCTCTTGAGAGCGTGGTAGCGTTTGCTTTGTTGAGAGACTCGATGAACAGACGGGCTTCGGCTTTCTTTTTGAAGCGCCGTGTTTTTCGCTTGCCGTCCTCATTGAACTGGTAAACCCACGTTTTATCCTTAGCCTGATAGAGACTGCCGGTTCCCTTTTCGTTTCTCGCCATCGTCACGCCCCCATTCCCGCCGCCTGATCCGCCCAGCGCCGGATATGTTCTCTGGACATCACCACGCGTCTGCCGATGTGGATGCAGGGGATGTTGCCCTGCGCCGCCATGCGGTAGGCCGTGGCCCGTGAGACACCGAAGAGGACAGAGAAATCCGATACTGTGCAGAAATCCGGGAGATCGTCGATGCTGTGGTAAATTTGTTTTTTCATTATCATCCCTCCTGTAAAGTAGAATGTTTATTTTATACAGGGACCACACTGGGAGGCAGAGTGGTCCCGTGGTTGTTTTTGATGCTTACTTCTTACAGCCTCCATTCGACACTACTTCCCGAGGCCATGGGCGTACAACTGGACTGCGACTGGCGTCGCACTCCGGGAATCTCACCCCTCCGAGGATCTCTCCGAGCTGCCCCCATTGCTTGAGTCTGTGGCTGGGCAGGGGTATCATTGTAGGCGGACGGGGTCATGGCGCGGCTTGCCAAAGCCGGTGCGGTTCGGATGGTTCATACGCTCGCTTCCTTAAAGGCCGTCTTTTTATGTGACCTCAAAGATCACACAGGAAGGTCTTGGCGCATCCGCCCGCCGCTGTCCCTTTCGGGGACCGTCCGCTAAAGTTATCCAGTTGCCGGATATGAAATTGTCAAAGAACATCAGGGGGTAAATTTACCCCTCTATTATCCATCCCGAAAAATCCGCAAGTGACCAAGAGATTTTTGAAATTTTTTTCTATTTATCCCGGTTTCTGCTTTTCGGTATTGGACGGCATGAGAATTATTTCGCCCCTTCACCCAACAACGGACAAAAATCCGTAAATCACAACTCCCCTCCTTAATTTTTTGAAGAAGAAAGAATCGGGGCGGTGGGTAGAGGGCAGGACAGGAAGATTGTGCCGCTTAAGTGCCCTCACTCTTACCTATTGCCGAATTTTTTTGAAATCGTCAACCAAAAATCCGAAAAATTTTTAAAGAATACAGATATTTGATTGTGCGCTTCTTAGAAACGGCTTACTTATCCTGAATTGAACTGCTGCCC
Source organism: uncultured Oscillospiraceae bacterium (assembly GCA_947589545.1). Lineage (GTDB taxonomy): Bacteria > Bacillota > Clostridia > Oscillospirales > Oscillospiraceae > RUG626. The sequence goes on from CANQBA010000006.1 coordinate 77,862, forward strand.
TGAAAGTATTTTTCCGATGAAACAAGAGAGGGTGGATCGCCAAAGAGCAGTGAGGGGCCGTTTCCGCTTCCACTTCTATTACCACAACTCGCAGGGCCTCAAAGTGGAATTATTTTTTAAAATTAAAATATTTTTTTGTTTTCCTCGACCATTTCTCCGGTATGGCACATGAGGGCCATCACTCCCTTTCACTTTACAACGGACAAATTTTCCGCAAATCACACCCCCCTCTCAAAAAATTTTTTGAAGAAGAAAGAAACGGGGCGGTGGGTAAAGGTGTTTGATGAAATATTTCGGATTTGAGAGGGCAGAACAGGAAGATTTGCCGCTTAAGTGCCCTCACACTTTCTTATTGTGAAAAAATCTCAAAATCTATGCCCTCATTTTTCAAAAAAATTAAAATAATTTGATGAGGGCGGCGGCAAAAGGGACGGCATAATGGCCATCACACCCCTTCACTTTACAACGGACAAACTGTTCGCAAACCACAACCCCCTATTCCCGAATTTTTTGAAAAATCCAGAAACTTTTTTGAAATGGCTTGAGTATCCCAAATTGAACTGCTACCCTGAAAGAATTTTTCCGATGAGGCAAGAGAGGGTGGATCGCCAAAGAGCAGTGAGGGGCTGTTTACCTCTCTACTTCTATTACCACAATTCGCGGAGGCAAAAACCGAACTTATTTTTTTAAAATAAAAAAATTTTTTTGTTTTCCTCGACCATATCTCTCCAGTATGGAGCGGCACGAGGGCTATCACTCCCTCTCACTTTACAACGGACAGCAGGAACGCCAGAGTTAACCCCTCTCTGCAAAAATTTTGAAAAAGAAGAATACGGGCGCTCATCCAGCCTAAAGCGGATGGGGCGTGGCGCACCCTCTGTTGCCCCGTCAAGGCTTGTCAATTACCCTCACACTCCCCTATTGCCGAATTTTTTTGAAAATTATAACCCTGTTAGAAAAAATTTTTTTGAGAAGCCGATTTATACGCTTATATACCACAGGCTGGCTCACGCCAAGTTCGAAACACTGGTTGGATTTGAAGCTTCCAAAAGTAACCTCCCGGCCAGATCCAAGGTCATAAAAAGAGCCTGCTTTCCCAGTCTCACGACTGTTGAAAGCAGGCTTGAGCGTCTCTATCAGTCTCTATCAGTTGAGCGTCCGGCTCTGACAAGTGAAATTGGTGGCACACACCTTTGCCCTTCTTCTTGTAGGTGGAACACATGAGGGATTTTTGGAGGAGTCCATCGTGTGGGTACGGTGGAGCACCATGGTCCCACTGCAGTCCCCGCAATAAGCAATAATTGCCGCGAAGAAGCAGTAGATGGACACAACACCAAGCAGGGGAAGGTGAGTATGAGGGAGAGGTATAAAAATTAGCATCGCTCTCTATACCGAGCTTCTGACAAGTGGCAGGCTGAACGACTACCTTGCAGAGCTGAACGAGGAAGCCGAGACTATGCTTTTCCATCTGGTAAAGGAACTTGCCGAAAAAGACGGTGTACCGAAGCCCTCAAAGCCGAGGACGGTATGAAGTGGGTGCAGGCTATGAACAATATCCGCAACCGAGCCGCCGAGGTGGTTTACAGCGATTTGATTTACAACTGATACTTGTCCATTGGAAAATGCCGCTGTCAACCGATGGCGGCTTTTCATTTTCGGCGGGCGTTCAAGAAGGCATAAAGTCGGCAGTATAGTCGAAGGTGGTATTTTCAGCGAGAAAATCGTTGCTTGCGGTAGATTTCTCCACAATTTGGGTGTATAATACTTAATGTCGAATGGGCGACTGTTCGGCAAAATCCAAACATTGAAGAAAAATCAAATGAATAAGAAATCTTATTGGTTAAGTATTAGTGCGTTCGTGTTAATGCTGATATGGACAATTTATTATTATGCAATGCGGTACACAGGCGGTTTTGCAGACTTGAAGGATACCGTCATTTGTGGAGCTGTAGGTTTGATATGTGTAATATTTATTGTGATAAGAACGATTAACTTCTTGAAAAGAAAAAAACCGTGATTTTCTCGTTTGTCGAGAAGAAAATGAGGACGCCAAATCGGCGTTGACGGAGGAGCAATGATGAAAGGCAAAATGTCAAAGTGGGCCAATATTATCATACAATCAATTAACTACATTATCATAAATTACGCTTTATCAAATATGGCGCTATTCTTTCACAGTAGTTTACTCCATATTTTGTTTTTTGCATCGGAATTCTGGCTTGTGGGAGAATACTGGGAAAATATTTTAGATGAAACCAAAAGCAAACTCATAACGATAATTCTAACTGTCAGTTGTTTCTGTGTGCATATTGGCATGGTTTATTTTATTGGATACATTTCAGGAACGCTTATCCGTTTTGAAAATGTTTAGGATAATGAATTGAAATTTGTTAGTTGTGGGAGGCATATCAATGAGAACTGCTTATGAAAAATTTATGGCGTTGTCCATAGACATAGACAAATGTCAAATATCGAATGGGCGACTGTTCGACAAATTATGGATTTGAAACGGAGCTTTTACCATGCTACAGATTGTTTTTTCCGACAGTGAGTGTGGAGCATTAAAGTTGGCCACGCATTGTGGGCCATCCAATGGGGACGATGGGCCAATTGCTTTTATTTTCGGTGATGGGAAACATGAACCCAACCTGGAAGAAAAAGAGAAAGCTATGGCCCAGTTCAAAGCCCAGAGAGAGAAGGAGAACCGCCGGGCGCGGCCTGTAGGCGGTAACCCCGGAGATGTGCTGTGCCCGTGTGTTGGTTTGGACATTGGCCCACTAAGCGGCCCCGATGTGGAGAAGACAAGATTTGACCTGCTCACCGCCTGGCTGGGGGGCGACTTTCCGCTCCCAGACCAAGACCGGGACGACCATACACAGCGGGATCGTCTGTGGGAAGAACACCGGCGGGACAAAAAGCGGCTTTTGGAGGGCGGCGAACAGGGTGAAGCTGTGCGCATCTGGTATAGCAATGCCCCCTATTCCCTGTGTGGGTTTTATGACGTGCTTTGGCTATTGCGAGATTGCGGCTGTCCTGTGACCGCTTTGGAGATGCCCCGGTGGATGCCATTGGAAGATGGGACGGCACAGTCCTGTTTGAACTGGGGGGAGCTGTCTCCAGGAGACTGGGCGGCGTATCTGCCATTGGAGCGGGAAATCCCTAAAAGTGTCCGCAGGGCTGTCGCCATGGAGTGGTCCCGGCTCCGAGCTGAAAACGCCCCCTTGCGTGCTGTCATTAACGGGCGCCTACATAGTGTAGGTGAGGACTTCTACGACCCGTTTATCCGTGCCCATATACCGGATGGAACCTTCCGGGTGGGTCAACTTATCGCCGAAGTGTTGGGGCGGTGCCAACTGGGTATCGGTGACTGGTGGATTGCTAAGCGTATCCAGGCCATGGAAAATCAAGGGGAACTGATTACTGTGTCCAAGGGTGACTGTTTCTATCAAAGCGAAGTGCGTCGAGTGCAGTGAAATACAACTTTCCGTTTGCTGGGATAAGAGTAAACCGACAAATAGGTTTTTCGGAGGTAAGGATATGAAAAATATTTGGAAATACATTTTAGTAGGCATCATAGTTGCTGCTGGCGGGATGTATGTAGCAGATATTGCCGGACATTTTTTTAATGGGCTGGGAGGCTATGGCTTTGGCTGTATTTTGGGCATTTGTCTGTATCTTTGTATTGTCGTTGTAACTTGCACTGGAATTATCATTGCAAGAATTGATTCTAAATCTAGTAAAGACAATTCCGGCGAAGACAAGAAGGAATAAATTTCCGCTTGTTGAGACGTTGAAAAACTCTTTAGAAATTAAGTAGCGCATTTTTATACATAGTCTGGCGACCATGTATCGTGCGCTCTGCGAGGCTTCCTCTCTGGCAGCAGAAAGCCGCCGTCCGAGAGGTTTCGTCGCTTCGCTCCGACAAGGGGGCTACACCCCATTTCGCCGCTAAAGCGGCTATCCCCTGTGTACTTGCCGTCCGCAAACGGTTTTGGCAAACCGTTTGCCGCCAGCAAGTTTTGAAACTAAAAACTTGAATTATAAGAAGCAAACAAATCAAAAGTTGTGGGAGGCATATCAATGAAAACTGCTTATGAAAAATTTATGGCGTTGTCCATAGACAAAGGGCTTTTTTGCTTGGAGCCTGGAGATATGACAAGTCCATACTTCTGCTACCCTGTTAATGCTGATCCGATAGGATTTGAAGGATGCATTCTGTATTGCTTTTTACCGGAGTATGGAGAGATGGTATTTGCCTGCAACCCGGAAAGCTGCGCAGATCAGTGTGTATATCCTTTGGCAGCAAATTTTGAGGATTTTATCCGTCTGATTTTAGCCTGCGGCACCGTTAATCCAGTGGAACAAATCGTCTGGATGGATAAGCGCAAATTTGAAGAACACATGACAGATGAAGAAAAAATTCTGACTGACGAACAGAGAGCGGCGGCGCAACAACTCCAGCGTGAATTAGGCTTGCTACCAATGGAAAATCCATTTGAATATGTCAAGGCAATTCAAAATAATTTTGATGGCAGTAAAATACAGTTCAGTGATGAGTATTATGAGGTAACAGGTATAGAAAACCCACAAAGGAAGGAACAGACACATCCAACAAGCAAAATCTATCGTGAAAAGGTTATTTTTTTGAAAAGGAAAAAGTCGTGATTTTCCCGTTTGTCGAACTGAACACAATTGAATACCGAAAATCAGACTGTTGACACACCGGCTCCCCGGTGAAAAAGCCAACGGTCTTTTTTCTTCCCCAAACGCCGCATAACGGCGTATGGCTACAACTGAATACAAGTACATAGCCCTTCTCTATCATTTTGCTTTTTTTATTTTGCAGTGGTTGCTTTTCTCTGAGTTCTATGCTACAATATGTCTGATTATCGGAGGCATTGCAAATCGTAATTACAACGCCGGATAAGATATCCCACACAGCTTTTGTCGGAGGCGTCCATAACGTATTATGAACGCCGGACAAGATAGAACGCTTTGTGTGGTTTATCTTATCCGGCGTTATCGTTTTTAGGAGGCAGTTATGGACATCCTAACAGGCAAGATTAGAACAGTATACTTTAAGTATTTGGCAGCAGCGTTTGGCAGCACACTGATTTCCTCAATCTATGGGATAGTGGATATGGCGATGGTCGGTCAGTACCATGGGCCTAACGGCTCTGCCGCATTAGCGGTGTTTGCCCCTTTGTGGAATATCATTTACAGTCTTGGATTGCTGACCGGGATAGGTGGCTCGGTTTTATTCAGTGCTGCTCGCGGCAGAGTTGGCAGCAACCGGGAAAAATCAAACGAATATTTTACCGTATCTCTTCTTTGGGGCATAATACTTGCGGCCATCATTTGGGTGGTTATCCTGTTTCTCAATAAGCCGCTTTTGCTCTTTTTCGGCGCAGATGAAACATTATTGCCATTGGCGCAGAAATATTTACTCCCCATTAAATTTACTGTCCCGGTATTCGTATTCAATCAACTGTTAGCCGCTTTCCTTCGTAATGATGAAGATCCAGGACTTGCAACGTTGGCCGTACTAAGCGGGGGCATTTTCAACGTGTTTGGTGATTGGTTCTTTGTATTTGCTCTCGATATGGGGATATTGGGAGCGGGCATTGCCACAGCAATAGGTGCAGTTATCTCTTTTCTGATTATGATCATACACTTTTTCAAAAGGAAAAACACGCTCCGCTTAATAAAACCATCCTTCTTACTCTCCATGATAAAAGCGATAACTGTCACTGGGTTTCCCACCTGCGTAACTGATGTGGCTATGGGTGTACTGACGATTCTATTCAACAGGCAAATAATGAAATACCTTAACGCGGATGCGCTTGCCGTTTATGGAGTTATCGTAAATATCAGTACCTTTGTGCAATGCTGTGCATATAGTGTCGGGCAGGCGTCTCAACCTATTTTCTCATTCAATTTTGGCGCGGGACAAACTGAACGAATCAGGGAGTGCTTGAAATATGCGATCTATTCATCTATCGCATTTGGTTTGTTTTGGACTGCTCTCAGTTTAGCTGTACCTAATATGTACATTGCTATTTTCATGTCGCCAACGCCAGAGGTTCTGCGCATTGCTCCGTCGATTATACGAGCCTACAGCCTTTCTTTCCTGATACTTCCGTTAAATGTCTTTTCTACCTATTATTTTCAGGCACTAATGAAACCAAGCATTTCGCTTACCATCTCCCTGTCAAGGGGCGTAGTAATCAGTGGTATTCTCATACTACTGCTGCCGCAGTTACTGGGAGCCAATTCCGTATGGTATGCAATGCTGATTACCGAGAGTGTTACTGCGGTTTATTCAATCTCTCACATTCTCAAATGCACGTCAATTTTATGCTCATGAAAGGAGCAGTGGCTTTTCTATGACGCGCATTGACAAAAGTACGAGCTCGTATTATAATATAATCCGAGTTCGTATTTTTGGAGGCTGCTATGGACGATATTAGAAAGACCGCAAAACGGCTCATTCTTGCTCTTTGCAATATCGATAAGACATATTATTTAAGCGAAAAGAAAAAACGTCTTTCTGATGCAGAGCTTTGCATTATGTACGCGCTGGATGATGGTGAACCCCATTCTCAAAAGGAGATCGCAGAGGAATGGCTCATACCGAAAACCACGATCAACACCATCACCAAACGCTGGGAGGGCGATGGTCTGATTGTTCAGACGCCGATACCCGGAAAACGCAGGGAGATGCAAATCACGCTGACCGAAGCGGGAAAGTCGTATGCGAAAGGCTTCCTGTCGTTTATCTACAAAGCCGAGGATACGGCTCTCCGAAAAACGCTGAACAGCTATCCGGATATTTTCATAGAGGCACTCGAATATTTTGGCGAGCGCCTGACGGAAGCATTTGAAGAACAGGCAAAAGAGGGGTAATGATATGAAGATTGTTACAATCAGCCGTGAATTTGGCAGTGGAGGCAGAGAGCTTGGCAAGCGCCTTGCCGACGTACTCGGATTTGACTACTACGACAAAGAAATCATTTCCGTCATTTCCCAATCACAGGGATTGAATGAGGATTATGTGGAAAAGGCGCTGGACAATCACGCATGGCAGACTGTTCCCATAACCTTCCGTCATTCTTTCGGGGCGGCGGCTGTGATGAGCACCCCGCAGATTTCTCTGCTTCTGGAGCAGAAAAAGGTGATCGAGAGTATCGCTAAAGCGGGAAAGGATTGCGTTATAGTCGGACGGAATGCGGATGTCATTTTGAAGAATTATGAGCCGTTCAGAGTATTTGTCTGTGCGGAGATGGAAGCTAAGATCAAACGGTGCATGGAACGAGCCGAAAACGGCGCAACTCTTACCCGCAGACAGATAGAGCAAAATATCCGCCGGATCGATAAGAACCGCGCCAGAACCTGTGAGCTGGTCAGCGGTGAAATATGGGGCAGTCCTGTCAACTATGATATGACGGTCAACACAACCGAGTGGGAAATTAAATCACTTGCGCCGGCTGTTGCAGAATTTGCAATGCGCCGTTTCGGAGGAAAGAATGAGAATCCAGTTATCTGATCACTTCACTTACGGTAAATTATTGCGTTTCACTTTTCCGTCTATGGTCACGTCGGTGTTCATTTCACTGTATGGCGTGGTTGACGGGCTGTTTATCACGAACTTTTCGGGGAAATCAGCACTGGCGGCTATCAATTTCGTATACCCGATCCTCAATATCCTTTCCATTTTCGGCTACATGGTAGGTGCCGGCGGAAGTGCCCTTGTAGCAAAATCGTTAGGAGAAAAGAAATCCGAAAAGTCGAATGAGTTATTTTCTCTGTTTGTTTATCTTTGTACCGCCCTCGGTGTTGCTCTGACCATAGCCGGCTTCTTCGTACTGAAGCCTATGCTTTCTCTGCTTGGCGCAGAAGGGCAACTACTGGATCAGGCGGTAGAATATGGATACATAGTCTTAGTATCGTTGACTTTTTGGAATCTGCAATATCTGTTTCAAATCTTCTTTGTGACGGCGGAAAAGCCGAAGCTGGGTCTGTATGTGACCTTACTGGCAGGCGTTTCAAATATGGTATTGGACGCGCTGTTTATCGCCGTGTTCAAGTGGGGCCTTGCAGGCGCCGCGGCGGCCACCGCAATCGGTCAGATCATCGGTGGCGGTTTGCCTTTGATCTACTTTTTCCGCAAAAATGACAGCCTGCTGCGCCTTGGAAAAACAAGATTTGACGGCAAGGCAACTCTCAAAGGAGTCACAAACGGTATGGGTGAGCTTCTGTCAGGTATCTCCAGCTCCCTCGTAGGTATTCTTTACAATTCACAGTTGCTAAGGTATGCAGGAGAGGATGGGGTTGCCGCCTATGGGATCATGATGTATGTCAGCATGATATTCAACGGCATCTCGCTCGGCTATGTGTCCGGGTCCGCTCCAATCATCGCATACCATTACGGTGCGTCAGACTATGGAGAGCTTAAAAACCTGTTAAAGAAGGGCGTGATCCTGCTCATATCCAGTTCGGCGGCTATGTATGTTTTTTCGATCCTTTTATCCGTGCCGCTTTCACAGCTATTCGCCGGATATGATGCCGCGCTTTATAATATGACCCTTCATGGGTTCAGGATTTTTTCCATCAACTTTTTATTTATGGGGCTGGCCTTTTTCGGCTCGTCCTTCTTTACGGCACTCAACAACGGCCTTATTGCAGCGATCCTGTCATTCTTGCGCACATTTGTTTTCCAAGTGGCCGCCGTTCTCTTGTTACCCCTTCTATGGGATATTGACGGAATATGGTATTCTGCCGCGGCTGCACAGTGCTTGGCGATGATATGTACTGTTATATTCCTCGTTGCGATGCGAAAGAAGTATCACTACGCGTGAAATTGGCTTTGAGGATAATACTGTGCTGTCGGAATAGCACGGACAAGGCAAAATAAGATTTGCCTGACAGCGGTGTTGACAGGCAATGGCACTGTGGAGGAATAATATGGTCAAAGAATTTGAAATCCAAGGCCGCATTTGTGGCCTCCCGAGCGAAATCTGCGGGTCCCATGCATTGGGGAGGGGGATTGTATTAACAAGACGAAGGGCAACAAATATACAGCCTGTGCGTCAAGAACTGGCACTATGAAAAGATTCGCAACATATTGATTTTCCTCAATCAGAGTGTATAATATGAGTTAAGGCAAAAATTTGGCAGAAGCATAAAAATAGCCCAACCGCAACCTGCGGTTGACGCATAGTTTGTAGACCGCAACCGGCCTTTTTGATACAATATCATCAGGAGGTGACGGTATGAATCTCGGCGAGAACATAAGGACGCGCCGCGAGGCGCTGAAGCTGTCCCAGGAATACGTAGCCGAGTATCTTGGCGTGTCCCGTCAGGCGGTATCAAAATGGGAGACCGGAAAATCGGAGCCAACGGCGGCAAATCTTGTGGGCCTGTCGGAGCTTCTGGAAATTGGTCTTTCGGAGCTCGTTGAGGACAAAAAGGCCGCGCCCGACCCGCCCCCCAAAAAGGAGCCAAACCACATTCTGCAGGCAAACCTTATTAAATTGGCCATCATACTGCAGGCGAGCTTTTTATATGCCGCCGCGATGGCGATTTTCGATTACCGCAGGCGTCAGGGCGATGCCGGTGCCGTCGCGTTTCACCTTATCCTGCTGGCCGTCTGCTCCGCGTTGATGGCCTCAAATCACCGCTTTGAGCCGGATAGAGCGCGGCGGCGGAAAAACATCTTTATTGAGCTTGCCTACTGCGCCCTTCAAACCGCTATCGGCCTGCTTGATATTCGCTTCGGCCTTGGCCTTGTGGGCGCCGGGATAGCGATCGTTGTGATGCTTATATATCTACTTTACATCAACCCAAAATTCATGGGCCGAAAGCTGACGAAGTAGTCCTCCGATCACCCGCACTCCCTACCATTTTTCCGGCTTTGGGCGGCATACAGCCAAAAAACCAAGAAAAGGAAGAATATAAAACATGATCTTTGAAGAACTTGATCGGATCATTGGCGGCCACGCGCCTTTTTTGATGTCACTGTCAGACGGATCGCGCGAGGAGCTCCGCCTTGTGATCGCCGCGGCGGAGGTCGGAGAATCAGGAGCCGATGTTCCCGATTTTTCGGATATGGGCGAGGCCACGAATAAGACTCTGCAAGAAATTCTTGCAAAGGCCCGGCCAATCGAAATCAATGAACGGCGGCAATATGAAATATATTTTCAGGACTACATCCTTTACCAAGTCAGGAACGAGTCCTACTGCTCGTTTGACCATGAGGAGATCTGTCACGGGCGGTATCTCATCACATTTGAAAAATCAAAACTGCTCTCCTATCTGAGCAGCGTCACCTTTGTCGGGCAGTTTAGCGACGGTTCCTTTTACCCCGGTAAGTGGACGCACTACGGCATTTACACGCAAAGGCATGTGATCGACGTGATCTCCCATATCCCGCCGGTCATAACTGTCTGTGAAGATGAGTAAGTAAAGTTTCCGAAGGGAGGCGTTATTTATGAGTTCCATTTCAGTAGACATGATAGACAACACAGTTTCGTCCTCGTGGTGGAAGGAGCTTGTGCGGCATTTTGTCAGGGCTGGGGATGAGCTGGAGATTCGATGCTGGAAGGAGGAGACCGAGGAGATCAAGGCGGCGTCCCGATACGGAAAACCCACGGCTGAGCGCACCGAAGTCTCGATTCGCGGAACGGTGACCGACACATTTCTACGTGAATTGATGGACGAGGAGCCCACAACCAGGAGCGGATATCACGCGATGACGAAATATTTTACGATCAACGTCAAAAATGAATTGTGTGATTTTTACAACGAACATTATGGCACGGAAATTTACATCAAAAATTTGCGTGAAGATGACGTTTCCTTTGTCGAAGATATTTTCAGCCAATGGGGGGACGCATTCAGCGTTGGGATATATAGAGATTGAACCTCCGGTTTCGATTATGTTGAAAATGAACATGAACAATAACTCGAATTCCATGTAAGGGGTGATGCAAAGTGTTCCTCTTTCAAATCAGCAATTATGACGAACCTGCGGTGGACATTGAAACAGCGCAGCTTCTCTGTCAGCGGTTGGAGGCCCACAGCCGGCGCGCTTTGCCCGGAATGTGGAAGGTGACGGATTCGATGAACAACTATGCCGGTGAAGGACCGGGCCGAAAGAAACGGCAGGGACGATTCCGCGTTTACGGAGTTATTTTGATCGCTTTGGGTATATTTGTTTTAGTTCCAGGTCTTGTGGAGCCACGTGAACCTGCCCTTATTTTAGCCGGCGCTGTCGCGATCATCGCGGGTCTTTTGAGCCTTTTCCTTGCCCGTAAAGAAAAGGCCGATGTTGTTCCGGCCTCTTGCAAAAAAGAAGCGGAAAAGCTGCTGGAGGGTCGCCGGGCCATAGATTGGAATAATGCCAATTCCAAAGTTGAATTTGACGAAAAAGGCATGACGATTTCATTCGGGGAAAATCGGGAAACAGTCTCTTACGATCAGATATCGGAAATGTTTGAATCGAAACACCTCTGGCTTCTCATATACGGCAGTGAAAAGGCGCTGCTTTTGCAAAAGAAGGACCTGGTTTCCGGTGACGCCGATCTGTTTACCTCGCAGATTCTTGAGAAAGCTAAAGTCAACTGAGTCAAGCAGGCCGTAACGCGGTGATTTAAGGAGGGATACATTCGGTGGAGCATGTAATCAACCTCATATTCGTAATTTTTCTGGTAGTCCTCATTTATTTCCCCATTGTTATTTTGATTTCTTTCATATGCGCTTTGAAAGCGAGGAGCAAGGGAAAGGGCGAAGCAAAGAAGAAATTCAAGGATATATTTTTCATGTTTCTTTTGGAGTTCTCAAGTCCGCTTAATTGGTTTTAAGCTGCTATAATTACTGCTTAATGCGCGGTAGATTTCTTCACATATGGGTGGTATAATATTAAATATCGAGTGGGCAATTGTTCGGGATTTGAGAGGGAAATAAAAAATGATTGAGAATTTTGACTTAATTATGTTCTGTGCTATGATTCCGATAGTTGTGGGAGTAATTGTAGCAGTATTAAATAACACGAAAAAGAAATGAAAATTCCTGTATGCTGGCGGGGATTCTTTATGCACACCGTTGGCTGAATAATCACCCCAGCCATGGCTCAGATACTCCGGAAACACAAAGGGGAATTGGGAGTTTGCAAAAGAAGGACCTGATTTCCGGTAATGCCGATCTGTTCACCTCGCAGATTCTTGAGAAAGCTAAAGTCAACTGAGTCAAGGCACTTTTGACTCTTGCCCTGACTCTTTCGAAAAAAAGCTGTATATTATCTATCATCTCATCTTCTCTGTTGTAATTTTCTGTTATACTGGGTCCTTCAAGGGGGTTCACAGTGAACCCGCCCCCGGTTCAGCGAAAGCGCACAGTCGCCCCTTGGCCCCCCTTGGCGGGAGGCTGTATGGAAGAATAATGTTCTTGACATTGGTTTATACTTTGTATATACTACTTGTAGGAGGTGGCTGAGATGTATGCTACGATTCAGAAATGGGGCAACAGTCAGGGCCTGCGAATTCCCAAGACGGCCCTTGAGTCCGTGGGGCTTCGGGAGAATGACCGGGTGGAGATCGTCCAAGTTGGGAACTGCCTGCAAATAAAGGCCGCTGCCCCTCGCCAGCACCGCACACTGGAGGAGCGCCTGACGGCCTTCTATGGGAAGGACGCGGAGGAGCTTGGCCGCATTGACACGGAGCCGGAGGTCGATTGGGGCAAATCGGAGGGCACTGAGGCATGGTGAGTATTTTCGAGCAGGGGGACATCGTCTACCTGGATTTTGACCCCCAGTCCGGCCACGAACAGCGCGGGCGGCGCCCGGCGTTGGTGGTCAGCAACAATTTGTTTAACCGCGTGAGCAGCCTCACGATGGTGTGTCCTATCACTCACACGGACAAGGGCCATCCGTTCCACGTCCGCCTGGATGAGCGGACAAAGACAGACGGCGTTATCCTCTGCGACCAGGCGCGGATGCTGGATCTTGCCAGCCGCAACGCCTCCTTCGAGGAAAAGGCCCCGGAGGACATCACCGCCGAGGCTGTGGATCTGATCGTGGGATTTGTGGAGATGAAATAGCGGTCCGAAATTGCAGAGGCTATAATAATCGGCGGGGACACTCCCCGCCGTTTTTTTGTCACCGCATTGTCTGATTCATTCTCTCATCCTCGTGGTCGTCGGGCTTGTGTCCCATGGCGATGCGCTTCTCCTGAAGCTCACGCCGGCGCTTGCGGTCGATGTGAAGCCCCATGTGGGTGGAGTCCTGGGCGGTGGTGTCGCGGAAGATGTTCGCCATGTGGTGAAACATCCGCAGGGCCGCCAGACCGACAGACGGAGTGCGTATATCATTCAGGTGGTCCAGGAAGAATTTTCTTTTTGATCGTAAATCTTCAAGTAAGTACGCAAAAAAGGGGCCGTGAAAAAAGAGCAGATATAAGCTCGCTTCTTCACGGCCCCGGTTTTGTGGAGAGAAAATCTATACCGAGAAGCTCCAAAGAACCGCCGTCCTCGACGCCTTGAACTCTCTATCACAACGGCTCTATTCCATGTTGTCCGAATACTGATTGCCCAGCTCCGTCGTGAATATCTCTATCGCCAACCTCGCGCCCAGAGTGAATGCCTCCCGGAAACGTTTTTCTCCGACGCTGGTGGCAAGCTCAAGGCGGTCGTCCTGAATTGAGTGAAGGATAGCTTTCTCCTGATCATTCAGGCTTTCTTCCAGCTTTTCCACGTTTTCATGTATCCGCTTTAATATCGTCCTTGCCTCCGGGGTAAGTCTGCCCATCTGCTCGACGGGGCAAATATTGCCGTAGTAAAGCTCGTTTATGACGCTGTCCATTTTCAGTCCCCCTTTGGCAACACACAATACCGCAGAGAGGCGGAAAAGTCGAGAGAAATATGATCGTCAAAAGGGAGAATCGCTTTACCATCCAGATGGTTTTTTGATGGGCAGAGAAAGCAATATAATCAATCGGAAAGCAGATATGAAAGTGAGTAATATCTACTTCTTCCTCTGTTCTATATTCTCTGTTATACTGGGTCCTTCTGGGGGGGTCACAGTGAACCGGGGGATGGTTCAGCAAATAGGCGCAGTCCCCCCTTGGCGGGAGGGTGTACGGTTTTCACCGTCACGGTGGTCTTGCTTTTCAAAAAACGCCTTGACAATATGGGATAAACCCGATATACTGTGTATAGGATAAAACAGATAATTCAGGAGAACCTATGGAGAGCTTCACCGTACTATTTTATGACCTTCCGGACGGGAAAGAGCCGGTGCGGGAGTTTCTACTCACCCTTGACAGGAAGATGCTTGCCAAGGTAGTCAGAGAGATCGAACTGCTGTCCGTCAACGGGCCGGACCTCCGGGAGCCGTATTCCAAATCCCTGGGCGACGGGATATTTGAACTTCGCACCAAGATAGGGACGGACATCACCCGTGTATTATATTTCTTTGTCGTTGGGCGAAAAATCATTCTCACCAA